>CAMYJY010000154.1 GCA_947258835.1 uncultured Pirellulales bacterium | reverse complement strand
GCGGCAGGTAAGTTTTTACCTGCCGCATGATCGAAAATCCCCGCGAAGCGACTCCATTGGGCTGTCGATGGGTAAGTTCTCATCTGCCCAACGCCTAAAAACACGTTCTAAGCCGTGCGTTTATGCATCCTTCCCAGGGTGATCGCCAAAAATCCACACCCCGCTTCGCCAGTGCTGGCGAAGCGGGGTGTTTTTTTGTTAAGGTGTCGGCATTGCCTTACCCTCAAGCAACTTACCAAAATCCGTGGTTGTCGCCCTCGCGCAAACCGAGGGGAGCCACGCGACCCGGTGACACAACCACGTATTTTCGAAATTTGCTGTAAACCTATCTGCCAGGAGGAAAACTATGTCGCCGCAAGATGTATTGGCGCTCTGTCGGGAGCGTGGTGTCAAAGCCGTGGATTTGCGTTTCATGGATTTTCCCGGGCTGTGGCAGCATTTTACGATTCCCGTCGCCAAACTGGATGAAGAAGTTTTTGAAGATGGCCTGGGGTTCGACGGCTCCAGCATTCGGGGCTGGCAAGCGATCAATGAAAGCGACATGCTGCTGGTGCCCCAACCGGCGACGGCCTTCCTCGACCCGTTCACCGCACTGCCGACCTTGTGCATGATCTGCAATATTCAAGATCCGATTACCCGTGAAGACTACACCCGCGATCCGCGGAACGTGGCGCGGAAAGCCATGAATTATCTGCGGAGTACGGGGATTGCCGACAGCTGCCAAATTGGGCCGGAGGCTGAGTTTTTCGTGTTTGACGATATTCGTTTCGATCAAACACCCAACAGTGGCTACTTCTTCATAGATAGTACCGAAGGCGAGTGGAACCGCGGGACCGATTACCGCGCCCGCGGTGAAGGCCGTAATCTGGGACATAAACTGCGTCACAAGGAAGGCTATTTTCCCTGTCCGCCGGCCGACCAATTGATGGATTTGCGGAATGAAATGATGCAAACCATGATCGATTGTGGCTTGGATGTGGAGGCCCAACACCATGAGGTTGCCACGGGAGGCCAGTCGGAGATTGATCTGCACTATGCCGAACTGGTGGAAATGGCCGATTCGATGTGCTTGTATAAGTACATCATTAAGAATGTCGCGCACCAGCATGGCAAGACAGTCACCTTCATGCCCAAACCCATCTTTAGCGACAATGGCTCAGGCATGCATACGCACATATCTTTCTGGAAGGGCGACCAGCCCCTCTTTGCCGGCGGTGGGTATGCCGGCCTGAGCGATGAAGCCCTCTATGCCATTGGAGGGATTTTGGCACATGCCCCGGCCGTGCTGGCATTTACCAATCCCACCACCAATAGTTACAAGCGGCTGGTGCCGGGCTACGAAGCGCCCGTGAATTTGGCCTACTCCCAGCGGAATCGCTCGGCTGCTTGCCGGATCCCGATGTACAGCCCCAGTCCCAAGTCCAAACGTATCGAATTTCGCTGCCCGGATCCCAGCTCGAATCCCTACCTGGCCTTTTCAGCCTTGATGATGGCAGCCTTGGATGGAATTCAAAACAAGATTCACCCGGGTGAACCGCTCGACAAAGATATCTACGACCTGGAACCGGAGGAACTTTCCAAAGTGCCGACCACGCCCGGCTCACTGGGCGCTGCCTTGGATGCCTTGTCCGCCGACCATGAGTTTTTACTCCGGGGAGATGTCTTCACCGAGGACGTGATCAATACCTGGATTACGTACAAACAGAAAAACGAGGTGGATGCCATCGCCCTGCGGCCCCACCCCTATGAGTTCTGTTTGTACTACGATTTTTAAGGCGGGGATTTTTAAGGTGGGGATTTTTAAGGCGGGGATTTTTAAGGCGGGGATTTTTACAGAAAATTTCGAAAATGTGTTGTGCTGCCATCGCACCGCGTGGCTCCCCTTGGTTTTCACGTGGATCACAACCACGTGTTTTCGTAAGCTGCTCTAAGGCAGGGCTTTTGAGGGCGGGACATCCCGTTGGCGGAGCCGCGACAAGTACTCGGCATACGCCTGCTGGGCGACGAGGTGGGCCTGATCGCCGGCTGGGCCTTGCTTGCGGCTATCCAGCTCTTGCAGGCGTTCCAGGGGTCCATAGATGACCAGGGCATCCCCGGTTCCCAAGCGGCTGTCGCCGGAAGGGGCACCAACGTAGTGGCCTGCGCGGCGATGAATGCCGAGGACCAAGATGCCCTCACGGGCCAAGCCCAGTTGCACCAAACTTTTTTCTGCCACCCAGTCGTCCGGTTCGACCACCATTTCGGTTACCGAAAAGCCATTGGATAAGTTCAATAAAGAAACATAGTCACGCACTTCCAAATGGGTAAAACGACCCAGCGCGAAGGCGATCCAGCGGTTGAGCTGTTTTTCCACCCAGCGGCTCTGGGAAAGCACCCACAAGAAGAACAGCCCGATCAGCAGCAGGCTGAGATCCAACAACCAGTCACTATTGGACTGGCCACGCTCGGACTGCAAATTCAGCAGGGTAATCATGGTGGTGGCAATCACCGTGGCGATTCCCACATTGCCCAACAGCATCAAAGCCATCACGATATGTCGCCGCACCGGATGACCCGTGATGGATTCGGCCTCGGTGGTGGTAAATCCCACCCCGGTGAACGCGGAGCGGGCTTGAAAACGGGCCGCTTCCCTGGACAGCCCCGTCAGCATCAGCGCCACGGTAGCCACGCGCGTGATGGCCAACGACAGGGCCACGGCCACCAACAGCGAGAGAACGGGCAATGCGAAGCTAAATGGCATGTGGATTAGACGCTGTCGCGGTTAATTTCTGCGGTTTGGCGGCGGGATTCCGATGCAACCGGGCAATGCGGCGATCTGCTTTTACGGGGACTCCATTCACGACCGCGCCGAAGATCCGAATTCCCAGGCCCCGCAACAGCTCGGCTGCCTGCGCGATATTCCGGACCTCGCTCTGGTCACGCAACACGGTCAGGACCACGCCGTCCACGTACTGACCGATCGAAAGCGTATCCGCCAGCCCCAACACGGGCGGGGCGTCAATCACGATAAACTCAAACTCTGCTCTCAACTTTTCAAAGATCGGCTGCAGCTGATCGGTGGCCAGTCCGTGCACGGCATCCCGGTCACAAATACCTGCCGGCAAGAGCCACAACCCCTCGGTGTTGGTGGGGCGGACCGCATCGGAAATATCCAGCTCGGAGCGCAGGACTTCGCAGACGCCATCTTCCGCGGGCATGCCAAACAGTTTGTGCAGGGCGGGCTCGCGCAAATCGCCATCAATCAGCAAGGTCCGACGACCCGCACGGGTGAAGCTGAGGGCCAAATGACTGGCGACCGTCGTGGTGCCCTCCATGGTGGCGGGGCTGGTGATGAGCACAACTTGCTTTCCGCGCGAGGCGGAGTCGTGCATCAGCGTGGCCCGCACGTTGTCGATCGACTCCGAAAGCTGGACGGCCAGGGGACTGCCGGCTTGCATCGCCTTGCGGGAAGCCATCGGTGGCAAGGTCCCCAGCACGCGAATCCCCAGCCCTTCATCCACATCCGCGGCTGAATTGAGACGTCGCTTGCGGAACTCCACCAAGGCCACCAAGTAGCAAGTCGCGCAGATCGAGCCCAGGCAACCCAGGCCCACGATGGCATACCGCTGCTCCTGGTTGATCTTTTCTTCGGAGTAGGCCGGTTGCATGATGCGGATGCTGTCACGCTGCGTTTCGTCTTGAACATCGGAGCTGCGCACACGGTAGTCCATGGTCCTGGCTATTTCTGTCAGCTGTTCTATCTCCGATTCCAACATCGCCAGCATGCCGGATTTTTCCCCCCGCTGTTGCAGTTCCTCATATTTTTCCGCTCGCTCCGCCTCGAGCTCCGCGAGTGTCCTGCTGAGTTGATCACGACGGGTAATGTACTCGACCAATACCAGGCGGAGTTCCTCGTTGGGCATGTTGCTCAATTGTTTTCTAAGTGCCGCGCTCTGTTGGTATTCGTATCCCTGGATTTCCTGCTGCAGGTGCTGTAATTGAAGTCGCAAGCGTTTCTGCGCCGCCGAATTGCCTCGCCCCACGGAAGTCATGGACCGCAGTTGCTCGCTAATCGCGACAGTCTGAGCCTGGTAGTTCTGCATGATGGGATCTTCGTCCAAGGCCTCGTGTACCATGGCATCGATGGCTGAAGTACTGCGGGCCCGCTGTTCGGCCAGCTTTTTGGCCACTTCAATTTCGATCAACTCCTTTTTTGCGTCGGCGATCCGTTGATCAATCATGCGGATGTCCGTACCCAGCATGGTGAGGATTTGAGAGGCGATGGGGGAATCTCCTCCTTGCAAGTCCTTGGCCAGCTTGCTGTGGTCTTCAATCTTTTGCTCCAAATCCTTTTTCAGCTCGTGATGCAAGTCCGCGAGTTTCTCGACGACCTCCTTGGATTCGATACGCTTTGTCTCATCTCTACGGAGTCTTCTTCACCGTCGTAGCGCACCTCGAGAATCTCACCCTTGAAGTTGACCCGCAATTCCTCCAAGAGCCAATGCAAGGGATCGGTTTCTTTACGGATGGCATCGAGCTGAGAAATGGCCGTGGAACTTAAGGCGTTCTTCAACACGAACTGGCTCTTGATGAGGGCCATCTGTGTTTCCTGAAACAACTCCAGTTCCTTAAACTGCAATTTTTCTTTATTGCCGTCCCAAGAAACCTCTTCATGCCCGCTCACTTCCAGCAGTGCCGTCACGGAAGACGAGAGCGGGAACAGCCACAGCAAGGCCAGGGCGGTTACGCCAGCTGCCAAGATGCTCCACAGCGAGGCGGCGAGCCATTTTCGTCGCAGGCAATTCATCAACCAGGTTTGGTTGAACGGACCATGCAGGATTTCTGGTCCTGGAGGCATGCCACCGCCCATCATGGGGAGGGCGGGGACCGCCGCGGGCTGTGCCGGAACCATGGCCTGCGATGTTTCCGAACGTTCCGCTAGGGTCGGAGCCAACAACTGGGAGCCACGAAGACCTGCATCATAATTTGACATGGAATACCTCGGTCGTTGTTTACTCAAAGTGAGTTTTGTTACTGGGAGCGTGAGGAGCTCACCCCGGTCAAACCGCAAGTTCCGTGCCCAATGCCGCAGTGCCTTGCCGAAGCACGGTCCGCGCTCACCTGTCGGGCTGTGCGTGGCGATCCCACCACCGCAGGTTGCGTTATGGCAACATGGACCGAGTAGTCCCCCTCGGCGTCGGTGAAAAATCTTGCCGGTGACGCACATGCGACCGTCCCCCGGAAGCCGGCACATGCCTGGGGAGCGGTGGCTCGCCGTGGTTGGCGACTCACCGCAGCAGCCAGCTGCAAAACGACACCCGCCACGCCGGCACCCGCTCCGGGTGACCGACCGCGGATGACGTTCCAGTCCGGGCGTCCTACTGCCGCGGATCCATACGGTTGAGGATCCAGGCCAACGTTGGTGGCACGCTTCCGCGGCGCCTACGGGAGGCTAAAAGGATTCCAGAACGGCATAGTCGTCCGTATCCATGGGTACTGAGATTTTACGCAATATCTCTAATTCGAGCCACAAAATTCCCATCGCAATCGGCATCATGGCCAGCCCGGCCCAGTCATGCACCAGATGCTGCAGGCCCTTGCTTTCCGGGAAAAACATGTATAGCAGGGCCGTTCCGGTGATGCGAATCACATTCGTCACCAGGGCCACGGGGATGGCACTGATCAGAATGGTCACTCGATCCCACCAGGGACGCTCTACCATCAAAATGGCCAAGGCGACGGACATGGCCCCAAAAATTGTGGCCATCCGCAGGCCGCTGCAGGCATCGGCTACGTCCAGAGGTATTTGGTCCACCAAGAGCTTATTCCCGTCACGCGTGGCCGGGCAGCCGAGGAGCTGGAGGGTCCAGGTGCTGGCCAAGGCAGCCAGACCTTGGAGCTTGAGCAGGACGTTGCGTTCCAAGACCGAGGGGAGGGGAAACATGAACACCAGAAACGCCAGCGGTGGACCCGCCCAACGTAGCAGGGCCGGTCCCCCCACCAGCACACAGCAGCCCAGGAGAGCCCCAATAAAGCTGAGCCGGTCCAGTGGGTTCATATCGTAATAAGCCGCCACCAGCCGTACCAGCAAGCTCACGCCTAGCACACCCACACCCGCCCAGCGGACTCCTGCGGTCACCTGCATCAGCTGGGCCCCGCGGAGGTGGTAGCAAACCAGGCCGGTCAATAACAATACGCCTGCCAACACGAGTGCCGAGGAGGCAGCCCGCTCGCTGGATAACGACAGACTAAACAGGCCCACGCTGGCCAGCATCACCAGGGCCGCCGCGATCAGTTCCCGATGGCTCAGTTTTAAATCCACACCAGCGCGTGCATGCAGTAAAAATACGGCAAACAGGGGGATAATCCAGCCATGGGAATACAGCCCCTGCTGCCAAAAACTGGAGGTGTAGACAAACATATTCCAATAGCCAGCTATCAGACACATCACCAGACCGGCAAAGGCGGCCCACAGCCGCTGCGTCTGCTGGGCAGATAGAGGAACATGGTCCTCATAATCCATGTTCGTGCTAAAGGGATGCGTGCTGGTGGACATCAGAAAGCTCTCCAGGACAGGTGCTCACCACATAAAAACCCCTCTGCGTGTCTTAAACTAAGCCAGACAGATCGAGCTGTCAATTGGCTGCCAGATCCATGTGGAGTCCTAAGCCATTGGAGTGCATTGACTTAGCATGATGACCGACGACCCGACAGTCGCAGCAGGCCGATCGCCCTTTTTTTCCAGCAGCCCTGAGGCTGATTTCCGGACTCGTGCTAGCAAGTCTCCGCCACGAGCGGGCTTTTTATGGCGATTCAGCAGATCGCCCGCAAGTTGATGTTAAAGTTTACCGATTATAGGTCCTGTGGGTCTTGCGGGACTTTTGTTGGTCGGGGTGGCAAGGATGCCAGCCTGGAATTTAGCTAGCGAGAATAAATCATGAAATTTTTAGCCGGGCGAAAGCATCATGGCAGCCACATCCTGGGGTTGCTGGCCATGCTGATGGCAACCTCGGGGTGCACGGCCTTTCTGGCGCCTCGTGAACCTTTCCCGGTGACCCCCGATCCTCCGACTGTTGAGAGTAGTGTGCCTCGGGAGCTGGATAAAGTCACGTTACCCCGTTACGTCATCGAGCCCCCTGATATCTTGCTCATCGAGGGCGTGAAACTCGTGCCCAAATCACCGCATAAGGTGGAGACCTTTGATGTCTTGCTGGTGCGCGTGACCGGCGCCTTCCCCGACCAACCTATTGATGATGCCTACTCGGTGGATGCTGACGGCCGTATCAATTTGGGGCCGACCTATGGTCGGATTGAGGTCGTTGGTGAAACCATTCAGGAAGCGGAAGACAAGATCCGCGCGGAGCTTTCCAAAATTTTGGCATCGGTGGACGTGTCGCTGTCTTTGCTGCAGTCGGCCGGCGCGCAACAGGTCACCGGTCAGCATCTGGTTGGTCCTGATGGACGCGTGAATCTGGGCACGTACGGCTCGGTGTTCGTGGCGGGCATGACCATCGAAGAGGCTCAGGATGCGGTGGAAGAACAATTAAAACTGAAGTTGGAAGACCCCGAGGTGTTTGTGGATGTGCTGGCGTACAACAGCAAGGTGTATTACATCGTGACGCAGGGAGGTGGTTTTGGTGACGATGTGAGCCGGCTGCCCATCACCGGGAACGAGACGGTGCTGGATGCGGTGGCAAACATTGGCGGTATTTCCCAATTCTCTTCCAGCCGCTTGTGGATCGCCCGACCGGCGCCCAATGGTGTGGGATGTGAGCAGATCTTGCCTGTCAACTGGGAGGACATCACCCGCGGCGCATCGACGGCCACCAATTACCAGCTGCTGCCCGGAGATCGTTTATTCATCGCTGAAAACAAGGTGTCCAAGGCGAGCAACATGGTGGCCCGGACGCTCCGACCCTTCGAGTCGGTCATGGGATTCATCTCCCTCACAACGTCCACTGCCAACCGCATTGTCCGCTTCGGCCTAGCCAATACCTTTTAGTCCTGCTGAGGGGGCGAAATTCGTCGTATTTGAGTCAAATTTTGGAGCGACCAGCGAGAGCGGGCAACCGTTTTCCGAGCGGCAGCTCGCATTGGTTCGAGGCCCGGGCCTCGTTAGTTCCTGAATTGGTTACTGAAATAGATCTTGCAGGCGAGCACTTACCAAGGAATTCAACATGTTGGAAAGACTGCATCCCCAACGCGGCTTCGTGCCTCTCTCAGAACCACGCCGGAGGTGTCCAGCGGCCAGGAAAGCTGGCGGCGCGCCGTGGTTGTGGGACGTGCGGCTAGCCGTGTTCCCGGTCGTGCTCATCCTGGGCCTGACCGCGGCGGAACGGGCCCAGGGCGTGACAGGTTGTCGGCAGCCCACGCCCCACCCGTATCAGGCCGACGGGGCTTGCCATCCCTATCTGGAGTGGGGCTACAGCAAAACCCGCTGGCGGCCGTGGCCGGGCGAGGCAGCGGCCCGCCCTGCCGGTCCTGAGCTGGCTGATGACGGTCCCGGGGCGTTTGACGCGTTGGTTTTACCCAAGCCCTCGGAGGAAGACCTCAAGGGTCCTCAGAAGAAGAAACAACCGAAATCGGCGGACGCCGATGCAGCAGAGATTTCCGCACCTTTGCCGGGGGCTGATCTGCTTCCTGGCTTGGAGGCGGAGGGGTCTAGTTTGGAGGGTGATGATTTCCTGGATTTGGATCCTCAGGGGTACCAGCAGCGTCCTCCTCGGTGGGAGGATGGGCCGCCGACGTTGCCGGGAAGCCTGCGTCCGGTGATTAGTTCACACCCCGCCAGGGCTCCCAGGTCGCAGGACGTGCGGGTGATCGATCCCGCCGTCACGCCAGCGAGCTGGAACCAACCGGCCCGTCCTGCGGCCCCGGCGCTGGTGAATCCTGCCGCCGTACTCGCCCGTTGAGCAACAGCCCATCGTCGCGTTGTTTCGTCGTGGTTCCTATCCAAACTGCAGCTATTATCCGTCGGGGGTAAACTAGGATCGCCTCGCATTACTTGACAGTTGTAGTCAGTAACCCTAGTGTGGGAACTATGTTCCGACTGGTTTTGCCCTTTGTTGTTGCCTTCGCATTGATCCTCTCGCTGTCGCTACGGGAAGGGGTGATGCGGGATCGTTGGGCCGAGCCTGGCATACAGGCCGCCGAATTGGGAGAACGATTCAAGCAGGTACCCCGCCGCATCGGTGATTGGGAGGGCGAGGATTTGCCGGTCGATGAGGTGACCCGGCAGACGGCGGGGGCCGTCAGTTACGTCTCGCGTCGCTACACCAACACGTTTTCCGGCCAGTCCGTCAACATTTGGCTGATTGTCGGGCATTCCCGAGACATCTGCCGGCACACTCCACAGGTCTGTTATCCGAGCCAAGGCTTTCGGTCGGTGGGGGGCATTCTGAAGCAGCATTTGGAAACGCCCGGTCAACAGCCGGCCGTATTTTTTACGTCCAAATTTCTCAAAGAAGATCCTACCGGCCGCCACGAGGAGCGCGTTTTTTGGACTTTCAATCATCCGGAAACAAATCTGTGGGAAGCGCCCGACAGTCCGCGTTTTCACTACGGCATGTCGCGCGCTCTGTACAAGCTGTATTTTGTGGCGCCGGTAGGGCGCGACGAAAATACCGCCGATAGCAATGTGGCCTTTGAATTCGCGGGGCTGATGCTACCCGCTCTGAACGCGGCGCTATTTCCCGAGGAGCAGTCAGAGCAGGGGCCCGACGAAACCACCAGCGAGCAGGTGGAAGAGTCGGCCGGCTAAGGGCGAAGGCTCAAGAGAGCGTCCGGCTGAGAACGTGTAGTCGGGTGGGTGCCACTGCTGGCTGGCCCAGCAGTGCTT
>CAMYJY010000153.1 GCA_947258835.1 uncultured Pirellulales bacterium | reverse complement strand
CGTCGAGACAATAAATTTGCGCAAGCATCAAAAATTTTCTCCGTGACCTCCGTGTTCTCCGTGGTAAAAAATCATGTTTTGACACCTGGGGGAGCTTTTCCAAACCACAATTATAGTTCCGCTAAAGCAGTCTCAATCTTTGCCAATTGCTCTCGGGTCTCCGCCAGTTTATCGCGCTGGGCTTGTACAACCTCGGCAGGCGCGCGGTTGACAAAATTTTCATTGCCCAGTTTACCAGTGAGTGACTGGTCATATTTGGCAAGTTTAGCCTGCTCGGATTCAAGTCGTTTTTTCTCTGCTTCCCCATCAAAGAAATCATCAATGCTGACATGCACTGCCATGCCTGCCACCACCTTGCTCGCCGTGCGCAAAGAGCTTACTACCGTGCCGCCTGCATCTTGCAAATGAGCACCTGCGATAAAAAGGAAGTAGTTTTTCATGGGCTGGAGTAGGTCTGCTGTAGGTTTGTCACAACCGACACTAAAGTAAATTTCCTTTTTGGGAGGAATTTTATTTTCCGTGCGGATATTCCGGACCGCGCCAATGACTGCCTGGAATTTCGAGAACTGCTGCTCGATCTGGGGATCGATGTGCGACGGCTCGACCTGCGGCCAGGGGGCAATGCATACCGACTCGGCGGCTGGTTCCGGATGTCCCAACCCCCGCGCACCAGCCACGGTGGCCAGCAGCTGCCACACCTCCTCGGTCAGGAACGGAATCATGGGATGTAGCAGCCGCAGCAGCGTGTCCAGGGTATGGGCCAGCACCCGCTGGGCCACCGCCCGCCGCGCGGGCACCGCAAAACGCGCCTTGGAGATTTCCACGTAAAAACTGCAAAAGTCGTCCCAGGCGAAGCGATACAGCTCGCGGGCGGCATCCGCATAGCGGTATTCGGCCAGGGCTTGGGTCACCTCGCCCGTCACCGCCGCCAAACGGCTGAGCAGCCACCGGTCTTCCAGCAGCAGTTGGTCAGCCGCCACCGGAGCGGCCTGGTAACCGGCCAGGTTCATGAGGGCGAACCGCGAGGCGTTCCACAGCTTGTTGCAAAAATTCCGGCCCAACTCAAACCGTTCGCTGGTCACCGCTCCCCGCGGCAGGGCCAGATCGGCCTCCTCCCGCGCCCACTGCGTGTGGAACGCACCGCCGCATTGGTCGCACGTCACGCGGGGCAGGACCCGATTTTTCTTGGTCTGCTTGATCGTCTCCTGACAATGGGGGCAGACGAACTCCACCGGCATCCGCACATCTTGGGTTTCGGTCGTGAGATAGGCGATCCCAAACCGCAAGGCATCGGCTCCAAATTTTTCAATGACGTCCAAGGGATCAACACCGTTCCCTTTGGATTTGGACATGGTCTCGCCATAACCGTCCAAAATCTTGGGGTGGATGTAGACTTCCGGAAAGGGCACCTCGCCCAGATTGTAGAGGCCCGTCAGCACCATCCGAGCCACCCACAACGTAATGATGTCGCGGGAGGTGATCAGCGTGCTGGTGGGATAGAATTTTTTAAGTTCCGCAGTTTCCTCCGGCCAACCCAAGGTGGAGTGCGGCCACAGGGCGCTGGAGAACCACGTGTCTAGGACATCCTCATCTTGCTTAAAAACACCGTCGCGCTGCAAGGCTGCTAGGACCTCCTGGTCATCGGCACTGCGAACACAAATCAGTGCCGCAGAAAAATCCTCATCGGCCAGCAACGGAGAGCGGCCGGACCCGGATGCATCGCAAGTCGCCACACTCACCCGTCCCGCTGCTGCCCACTCCTGCACCAATTTTCTTAACTGCGGAATTCTTCGCTGACGAAGTGCTGCCAGCTCGGCATCCTTTCCGTCCTGCATCATGGCTGGGCTCCGTGCCGCTTGCCGCCAGACGGGTATGCGATGTCCCCACCACAACTGGCGACCAATGGGCCAGTCCCGTTTTTCACCCAGCCAATCCTGATAGCCCTTGGCATAGCGGTGGGGAATAATTTTTACGCGCCCGTCAGCAACCGCATCCATGGCGGACTGAGCAAGCCCGGGTGCGTCAGGACCTTCGCCGACCTCACCCATTCTCACAAACCACTGATCGGCCAGGTAAGGCTCAATGGGGGTCTTGCTGCGGTCGCTATGGGCCAGGTCAATTTCCCGATCTTCCAAATCGGTTTCCGGATCATAAAATCCCCCAACCGCCAAATCCTCGACCACTGCCGCCCGGGCCTGTTTCATGGTCAGACCGCGGTATTTTTCTGGCACGTTTTCATTGAGCGTGCCGTCGGGATGCATGATATTGATGGCCCCGATCGACGCGTTCCGCTGCCAGACTTGGTAGTCGTTCTCGTCGTGGGCCGGGGTAATCTTCACACACCCCGAACCCAACTCGGGCTTGGCCCAGGGATCGGCAATGAGTGGGATCGTACGGCCGGTGAGCGGCAGCTCGAGTTGCACACCGCGGACAGCCATCGCGCGCAGTTGCAGAAGTTGTGGCAGCAGAGACCGCCGCCGCTCCGCCACAGCTGCCAGCTGGGCCGAGATTTCCTCCTGTTCTTTCTCGGGCGCGGCCTTCAATTTTGCTTCCAGTTCGCCCACCACTTTGTCGAGCTCCGCGGCAGGATCGGGATGGACGGCCACCGCCGTATCTCCCAGCAACGTCTCCGGCCGGGTGGTAGCAATCGCCACGGACTGGGGTTCGCCGGCTTGGGGATCGATCACCGGATACCGAATATGCCAAAAATGACCCGGCACGGGGTCGTGAAAGACCTCGTCGTCGCTGACCGCCGTTTGCAAAAACGTATCCCAATTCACCAGCCGCTGGCCGCGATAAATCTTGTGGTCGGCAAACAGCTGAAAAAATGTCTCCCGCACAGCGCGAGCGCATTGGTCGTCGAGGGTAAAGCGGGTACGCTGCCAGTCGCAGCTGGCCCCCAGCTGGCGGAGCTGGCTGAGGATCCGTTGTTCGTACTGGGCCTTCCAGTCCCAAATGCGGTCCACCAGGCCGTCCCGTCCCAAGTCGTGACGGCTCTGGCCAGCTTCTTCCAACAGCCTGCGTTCCACCACCGCCTGCGTGGCAATCCCGGCGTGATCCGTTCCCGGCATCCACAACACATTATAGCCTTGCATGCGTTTCAAGCGGCAGAGGATGTCTTGCAGGGTATTGTTGAGAGCATGCCCCAGGTGCAGGGCACCAGTCACGTTGGGCGGCGGGATCACAATGGTGAACGGCGGCCGCGGATCGTCGACCTCCGCCCGAAAGTAGCCCCGCTGTTCCCACCAGGGATACCATTTTTCCTGGGCGGCTACGTGATCGTACTGGGAGGGCAGATCAGAAAGGGATATCGGTTCGGCAGAGGCCATCATAGGTGCTGCTTTCTATTTTCTGCAGTTTCTGAAAAAACGGCCGGAGGCCGTTCTTTCAGAAATGAATGGATCTGAACCAAAGTCGATCGTGAAGACCCGCCCTGGGATGATCCCAATTTTTACTCGCTACGTAGCCGCGTTGTGGTTCAGAATGACTGTTGCTCTCTCGTCGTTTCGTTGTTCCGTCGTGGTTCCCATTCCAATCATGCGTCTTGGATAAACCACCGCATGGCCTGCCAGCCGGCGTCGAATGCCAAGTCGGTTTGGGCGGCATGGGTATCCCCATAACGATCAAAGGCATCGGGCTGGATATCACTCCCTGCCAGGGCCAGGGGTACAGCGCCATGCGTGTGGGTCTTGGTCCGCAGGAAGGTAGGATGGTCCGGGCAAATCATCAGCCGCCAGTCTTCCGTCGCTTCCAGCGCCGCCAGCAGCGGTGCGACCACGTGACGGTCGATCTCTTCGATGGCGCGGACTTTGGCCGCGCAGTCGCCCTCGTGGGAGGCCTCGTCAGGCGCTTCGACATGCACGCACACCAGGTCCTGCTCTTGGAGGGCCTGCACGGCGTAGCGGCCCTTGGCGGCGTAGTCGGTATCGGTGTAGCCGGTAGCCCCCGGAACTTCGATCCGCTGCCAGCCGATCAGCGAGGCCAGCCCCCGCAGCAAGTCCACCGCCGTGATGATCGCTCCGCGCGGCCCAAAAGCCTCGGCAAAGGGCTGCAATTTTGGCGCGCGGCCAATTCCCCACAGCCAGACATGGGTGGCCGGCAGCTTCCCCACTGCCAGCCGCCGCAGGTTGACTGGATGCTCGGCAAACAATTCGGCAGTGGCCGCCATCAGTCGGTTGAGTTCGTCGCTCCCCGGGCCGCGGGGAAAATCATGGAGAATGGACTTGTCGGTTAGATCGTGGGGAGGCGTCGCTCGCATGTCCATCGTAAACGGCGCCGCCCGCTGAGCTCCCCGCCAGAGCAGCAAATTCCGGTAGCTGACCCCCGGCACAAACTCCAAACCGTCCCCCCCCAATTCGGCTTGGGCAGTGGCCAACAGCTCTTGGGCTTCTTCGGTAGAAATATGGTCGGCCGTAAAATCCCGCATGGTTTGATCTTGGATGGTGACCAGATTGCAGCGAATGGCCCAGTCTTCGCTGCCCAGCTCAATTCCTTGAGCGGCCGCCTCAATTGGTGCGCGCCCTGTAAAATTGGTCAACGGGTCATAACCCAGCAGACTCATGTTGCCCACTTCCGAACCCGCGGGCAGCTCGGGGGGGGTATGGCAGGCCCGCGCCACGCGCCCCCGCGCCGCCACCGCGTCCATGGCAGGCGTATGGGCAGCTTCAATGGGCGTCTTCCCGCCCAGCTCTTCCTGGGGCTCGTCGGCGGCACCGTCAGGGATAATGATGGCGTATTTCATGCAGTTTTGAACCACGACGGAACGACGAAACGACGAACTTTTTATTACTCAGAGTGAAAACAGGTCTACCTAGTGCTGGCCGGTTTGGGCCGGAAAAGCCCACCGTCTCAGCATCTTGGCCCGGTCCGTTTTCAAACCGCCACGGCGCTTTAAGCGTGTGCGATTTCCCGGGCTTTACCGGCTTCATGGAAGCCTTGTTTTCAGTTTGAGTTATTAGCGTACGACTCGCTTGATTCCATCTTTTAGCAAGGGAACGTTAAAATTGACTAATAAACCCAACCGGTTACCGGTTAGCTTAAGATAGGTAAACAGTTGTGCTTCATGAATAGGTAGTACCTCTTCAACAGCCTTCAGTTCAATGATTAATCGATTGTTGACATGGATGTCCAGCCTTAAACCACTCTCAATTCGGATCCCATCATAAAAAACGGGCAAGACGACCTGCCTGGCGAAAGGCAAGCCAACTTTTTCTAGCTCACGGCACACGCAATGTTCGTAAACAGACTCCAATAAACCCGGCCCTAACGTACGGTGCACCTTGAACGCAGCGTCAAGTGCTTTCGTTGCCAGCTCCTCAATTTCTTCAGGAATAGGTTCATGCATCCAAACTTACCTTCGTTGTCCTTCGTTGTTTCGTCGTTCCGTCGTGGTTCATTACGTACGGTGCACCTTGAACGCAGCGTCAAGTGCTTTCGTTGCCAG
>CAMYJY010000152.1 GCA_947258835.1 uncultured Pirellulales bacterium | reverse complement strand
CCTCGGTAGCGCACGCCCAGGTGGCTTGTACGTCCTGTTATCAGCCGGCTGTCGTCTACCGGCCAGTGACCGTCTATCGCCCCACCACCCCGTGTTGCCCCACGCCTCCACCGTGCTGCGCGCCGGTGGCACCGGCGATTGCCTATCAACCGGTGGCCCGAGTGCACACGCGGTATCGTCCCTTGCTCGGTGGTTCGGTCACGCGGGTTCGTTACGGATACGCTCCCACCTACGTGGCGCCGGTCGTGTTTGCCTATTAGACTGCACTTCCTGAGATAGCGGCCGGAGGCCGCCATCTCAAGAAGGAAAAAGGGAGCGCTTGGCGGCTAATTCATGAGCTTGTGGGTCCGCTTGATTATTTTTCGGGACCACGGGAGGGGAGGCGTCGATAATTCATTTCACATGACCTGCGCCCGTCGTGCCTAGCAACTGCTGCCTACCAACATGGCTGAGCTGAAGACGTTTCTGTTTACGGACATTTGTCGTAGCGTCGATCTCAAAAACGAGATGGCGGGTCGGAGCGTTACCGAGCGGGATCAGGCCTTTATCGAGACCATTCTCACACCGCACCGTGAGCGTATTGGGACCGATTTGGAGACCTACGGGGGGCGCGTCGTCTCCACGGCCGGCGATGGTCATTTTTTAGTTTTTGACAATACGGTCCGCGCCGCCCAATGGGCCGTCGCGGTCCAGCGCGACCATCGCGACCATCCCATTCTGACCCCCGGTGATGGCCGCGTGGAGGTGCGGATTAGCATCCACGTGGGTGTGCCACAAATTGATCCGGCCGATCCCAATAACTTCGTGGGAAAAAGCGTGGACTATGCCTCGCGGCTGAACGACTACGCGCAAGGGGCGCAAATTTTGGTCTCCCGCAGTGTGATGGCCATTTTGCACGATGTGGGATTGGAGGGCATTGCCTTCCATCTCCAGGGGCGCCGGGAGCTCAAAGGCATTGGCCATGTCGAGGTCCACGAACTGCTGTACGACGCCAACGCTCCCGTCCCGCTACGGCAACGCCCCCAGACCCAATCCGATCGAGAATGGACGGTCCTGCCTACCGAAGGGTTTGACCCGGGGGCGCGGCCTGCTTCGCTGATCGATGACACCGCCGTGCTCACGGCCCCCACGCTCAAACGCATTGGCAACTATCAGTTGGAGCAGCGCCTGGGCGCGGGCGGCATGGGCGATGTTTATCTGGGCCGTCACAGCCAATTTGGCCGGGTGCGGGCGATTAAAGTTATCAAGCCGCAGTATGTGGCCGCCGGCAACACGGATGTGATCCAGCGCTTCTATCGAGAGATCAAGGCCGTCGGTGCCCTGGAGCACAAGAATATCGTCGTCGCCATTGATTCCTCCGCGCCCACGGATCGCTTGCACTACCTGGTGATGGAATACCTCGATGGCGTGGCGCTGGATGATCTGGTCCAGCAGCAGGGATCGCTGGGGGTGGCCGACGCCTGCGAGATTGCCCGTCAGGCCGCGCGGGGGCTGGACTATATCCACCGTCATGGGATGGTCCATCGCGACATCAAACCGTCCAACTTGATGCTCACGCTGATGGACGCGGAGGGGTTGACCACCGACTCCACGCACATCAGCCGTGATACGGCCGCCCAGGGCGTGGTGAAAATACTCGACCTGGGCCTGGCCCTGCTTTCCGACGACCAGCACGATCGCTTGACGCGTTATGACAACAAAGCCATGGGTACTGGCATGTACATGTCGCCCGAGCAATGGAAAACGACCAGTGTTGACATCCGTGCCGACATCTACAGTCTGGGTTGCACGTTGTATCACCTCTTGGCGGGGCAGCCCCCGTTCCTGCATTCCGATTTGCGTCCCGAAAAGGCCCACGAAAAATCACGCGTCCCCCCCATTCGCGGCCGCGCTGCCATTCCCCGTCCGCTGTGGGAGCTGCTCCGTCAGATGCTGGCCAAGCGACCGGCGGATCGCTTGGCCAACCCGGCCGAGGTCGCCGCGGCGCTGGAGCCCTTTACGGAGGGACACAATCTGGCCGCCTTGGTCGCCAGCTATCGCCAGGGGGACCCCAGCGACAGTTCTCTCCGTCCCACCCACACCGATTCCGGAGCACGGATTGAGACGTGGTTGTCGCGGGCCAGCCATATCTATCCCGGCCGGCGCTGGTTGTGGAGTCGTGGTTTGCCACTGCTGCTGGCGGTTGGCGTGGTCGCGGGTTTGTTTTGGAGTTTGCAGCAAAACAGCAGCCAAAAAATCCAACAGTTGAGACGCCGCGAACAGCAGATGATCGCCGAGACGATGCAGCGGGAAAGATTAAATCTCCTGAAATTCGCCGAGGAAGTTGCCCACGATTTCATTGGAGCGGAAATCACCAAGCGCTTTCGGATCCTGGTGGCTGCCGCCCGCGATCCGGCCCTACCGCGGATGATCGCGGCTTTTGCTGCCGATGAGGTCCGGGCCGCGGGTGCCGCTTACCCGCTCACCCGCTGGATCGAGAATCAGCGTACCCGCAATATCGACGTGGCCGATTCCAACAGTTGGTTTTTAAATAATGCTGCCGGTCTCCAAATCGCCCGTCATCCGTTTCGGGACGAACAGGGCCAGATCGTGGCTACGTTCATGAAAGATTTTTCCTTTCGCGATTACTTCCACGGGGAAGAAAAAGATCGCGATCCCCAGGCCACCGCGGGAGTCCAGCCGATTACCGCGCCCCACATCAGTTCGGTGTACAAAAGCCGGAATAGTGGCAAGCTAAAGGTTGCCTTCTCGGTTCCCGTGTGGTCGCAACAGTCCACGAGTCCCGCAGGTCAGCCGGCGGCGCCGCGCCGCCTGCTGGGGGTCTTGTCCACCTCTTTCAACCTCGGCGAGTTTGAGGTTTCCGGACTTTCTTACAGCACCGGCAAGCAGGTTATTTTGGTGGACATGCGTCGGGACTATCTCACGGGAGCGCCCCAGCAGGGCCTGATTATCAATCACGAGCACCAAAGCATCTGGAAAGCGCCACATCCACCCCGCGTCGACGCCCAGGTGTTGGCCGCCATGCAGGCTGCCGAGGAAAACTTTGTGGCCGGTTATCACGATCCCCTTTCCCTCCGGCCCGAGACGACCTATTGGGGGGCCTTCAAAAGGGTGCCTTATGAAATCCCCGATCCGCAGACGGACCAGCCACTCTCGGTATCCTCCAGTTTTGTCGTGCTGGTACAGACCGCGGCCATGCAGCCGGCCCCGGTGCCAAGTGCGGAGTGAGTCGGAGGTGCCACCTGCAGCAGCCCAGGAACCACAACGAAACAACGCGACGACGAATACGGACTTATTTTTCGGTTGTTGATTCGTGGTAAACGTTGTTTCCGTTGTTTCGTCGTGGTTCAAAATTTTTAGCACACAAGCTCCGGTGCTACCCGCTGGCGCGGCTCAGAACCCAATCGGCGATGCCGGCCACGACGTGCTGTAAGAGGGTGGCCACCACGATCATCAGAATTACGCGTGGCTCGGCTCGCAGTGCTTCCACTTCGCAGGCCAAGACGAGTGCCAGGCCGGTATGCTTCATGCTCAGGCCAAACACGAGCGCGGCCCGCGAAGATGGGCTCAGGTCCAGCAGGCGGGAGAGGCCCCAGGCGCTGACCACCCCCGCCCCCGATAGGCCAATCGCCAACAAGCCCGCCACCAACAGCGTGGTTGTGCCTTCGTCCGCCAACACCCGCGGCAGGGCCAGGGAGGCGTTGGCATAGTTGAGCGTCAGCAAGGTCAGCGCACTGGTCAGCCGCAGGACACCCCGTAATCGTGCGATTCGCGTTGGTCCTAACAGGTAGTGGAACAAGGCCCCGGCCAGCGCGGGCAGAATCACCCACACGATAAAGAACGAGCCCGAAAACTGTGTCACCAGCAGGCGACATTGCTCGGTTTCTGCTCCGGCGAGCGCAAGTCCCATCAAGTTGAGCATTTGCGGCGTGGCGAGCGGACACAGCACAATCGTCAGTAAAATCAGCCCCAGCCCCAGTGCCACATTGCCGTCGGTATTTTGGGTCCAGGCCACGGACGAATTGGCCACGGGCATGGCCGCCACAATCGCCAGCCCCACCAACATCCCGGCGGTGAGCGATTTGTCCAGCAGGTGCGGTAAGACCCAGCCCAGAGCACCGACAAAGAGTCCCGGCACGATCCATACGGCCACCAGCCCCAGGCAGAGCATGCCCGGACGTTGGATCAAGTCGGCCACGCGTGACCAACGCGCCACAGCCGCGGCACAAAACAGCAGCAAGGCCAACAGCAACATGGGAGCGGTGATCTGATCCCCCCAGGCCCTGTCGGCGGGATGCAAGGTACCGCTGCCTAGCGACAAGTTGCGAATGACCAATCCTGGATCAGGAAAAAACGTAGCCAACCCATAGGTGGCTAACAGGAGCCAGATGAAGTTGTCGTGGATACGATCCAGAATCCTCGCCAAGCGACCTCCAGCCAGGCTGTTATCTTGGGGGGGCATGGCAACGAGACCGGTGTTGGTGCTGGGGAAATGTCGAGCTGTTGCCAGAATAGCAAAACCGCAGCTGATTTTCATCGCTGGCGGGTCAAACCCCGAGATGGTCTTTGAGGGCTTGGAGTTGGTGCTGCAGGGTGTCCACTTGGTTGCTGAGGTGGTCGACTTTCTCGCGGAGCGCCAGGAATTCGGAGATCGGCTCCGCGGCGGGAGTTGACTCCGCGGTAGGAGGCGTCGGGGCGGAGCGGGGCACGGCTTCTGCAGCGGGAGCAGTTCCGTATTCCGCCTGCAATTTCTCCAGTTCCGCTGCTTGATAGAGTGTGTGGGTGACCACCGCACCACGTCCGGGCGGGGTGAGGTAGGTCAGCAGTCCCTTCCGCTGCAAGCTCTCCACCACGGGTTTTAGTTCGGCGATCCCCGCAATCCGCTCCATCCGCGCGGCGCGTCCCCGCAGCTCGCCCAAGGTTTGTGCGCCGCGGAGGAGCAGCTCGGCCATCACGGCCAATTCCGTTTTATCGACGGCCAACCAGTCGTACAGCAAGTGACGGTACTTATCCGTCCGACCACTCCCTTGGACCTGGGCCACGGCCCCCGCCAAACGCAAGCTATCGAGGGCTTCCTCCACCTCGCCTTCGTCCAGCTGCAATTGCGGAGAGCGATTGTTCTTCTGGTTGGCCCCCGTGACCACGGCATTTAAGCTCAGCGGGTAATTTTCGGGGGTCGTCTTGGCCTTTTCGACCAACACCCCCACCGCTCGCCGCTCGTTGCGGGTCAGCACCCGCCATTGCGGGGCGGGTGAGGAGGCAGCCGATGAGGACGCAGCCGATGAGGACGTGATGGGTGTTTCGGACATCGTTATTCTCCTGAGCGGGAAAACGGTTCTATCCCGTGCTGCCTGGTTGGGGGCCGGAAAAGCTCACCGCCTCAGCCAAGGCCAGCTGCTGGGAGCTTCAGTTTAACCACTTCGCCAAATTTTCGACAGGCTGCGGTTTATTGCAGTTTCTG
>CAMYJY010000151.1 GCA_947258835.1 uncultured Pirellulales bacterium | reverse complement strand
CGGGAATGACATAGAGAGCAACGGGAATGACATAGAGAGCAACGGGAATGACAATGGACTACCACACCGCGAGGTGCGCTCCAGCGATGGCAACCTGAATGCTGGCCTTGACAAAATATTGCTCTGAAATTTTTATGATGCCTTGGGCGAGCAGCGGACTTCCGTCCGTGGCTCACCGCACTTGAAACCTGCCGGCTGATCGCCGGCCGATGTTTCGTTTTTCTCACCAACATGCAGCTGCCATGACCGCTACCGCACGGAAGTCCAAGTCCAAACCAAAGCATCACATACTGCCGCCCCGCTCCCGGGTGAAAGAGGCCGATACGTGGGATTTAAGCAGTCTGTATGCCGATGACCCGGCCTGGGAAACGGACTTTGGCACATGGGAAAAACAGATTTCCCGCTATGCCGCCTTTCGCGGTACGCTGGGCCAGAGCGCCGCGCAGCTGGCCAAGTGCTTGGCCTTTGACTTGAAATGTGATCGCCTGGCGGAGCGGCTGGGCACCTATGCCTTTTTGAAAACGACCCAGGACACGGCCAATAGTGATTACCAGCGGATGATGGGCCGTTACCAGCACGTGGCCAGTCAGGCCAGCCAGGCCGCCAGTTTTATCCGCCCCGAGATCCTGGCCCTGCCCGCGCGGAAGTTTCGAGACTATCTCCAGGCCCGGCCCCTGCAGCCGCATCGGCTTACGCTGGAGCGACTCGTGCGGTACAAGCCGCACACCCTGTCCAAGGCCGAGGAGCGGCTGCTGGCGATGCAAAGCCAAATGGCGCAGACGGCCGATCAAACCTTTCGGCAGTTGACCGATGCCGATTTTAAGTTTGGCATGGTGAAGAACGAGCAAGGCGAATCCATGGAATTGTCGCACGCTTCCTTCGCCACGCTGTTGCACTCGCCCGCGCGGCGCGTCCGCAAAACGGCTTTTCTGCAGTACTATCAAGTCTTCGCCGAGCACGAAAACGCCTTGGCCGCTACGCTGAGCGGGTCCGTGCAGCGCGATATCTACTACGCGCAGGCCCGCGGTTATGAAAGCGCGCTGCAGTCCGCCTTGTTTGCCGACAACGTTCCCACTAGCGTGTACGATAACTTGATTACCGCCGTGCGGAGTCGCGCACCGGCCATCTATCGTTATCTGGACCTGCGGCGGCGCAAAATGCGGCTGCGGGAACTGCATCACTACGATACGTACGCCCCCATTCTCAGCGGTCTCGACCAGCGGCGGACTTGGAAGCAAGCGGTGGATGTGGTGTTCAAATCGCTCGCCCCCTTGGGAGACGCATATGGTCGCGTGTTGCGGCAGGGACTGACCGAGGCCCGCTGGTGCGATCGGTATCCCAATCGGGGCAAGCAGAGTGGCGCTTTTAGTTGCGGCAGCTTCGATGGCGCACCGTACATCCTGATGAACTATCAGCCCCCGGTGCTCGACCATGTGTTTACGCTCACGCACGAAGCAGGGCATTCGATGCACAGCTACTATTCGGCCCGGCACCAGCCCTATCAATATTATGACTACACAATTTTTGTGGCGGAGGTGGCCAGCACGTTCAACGAACAGCTGCTCAGTCGCTATCTGCTGCAGCAGGCCAAAACCAAACAGCAGCGGGCCTACCTGCTCAACCGCGATATCGATGCCATTCGGAGTACGATTATTCGACAGACGATGTTTGCCGAGTTCGAGAAAATTATTCACGCCTTGGCCGAGTCCGGCGAGCCGCTGACAGTCGAGTGTTTTAAGCGTGAGTATGCCCAGTTGTTGCAGGCCTATTTTGGCCCGGACTTTGTCATCGATCCGCAGTTGCACCTGGAATGCCTGCGAGTCCCCCATTTTTACCGTGCCTTTTACGTCTACCAATACGCGACAGGCATGGCGGCTGCCATGGCCCTCAGCGAGCGGGTGCTGGCAGGCGGGCAGCAAGAATTGAATGACTATCTGTCTTTCTTGCAAGGCGGGTGCTCAAAATATCCCCTCGATCTGCTGCGTGCTGCGGGCGTCGATATGACCACGCCCACGCCGGTGGAAAAGGCCTTGGATCGCTTTGCCGAGCCTACTCGAAAGATCGGTCGTAAGTGCAACTGCCCCTTGAGGATATGTTTCATCCTTAGAGTCACTTCGAAGGGCTAGCTGGCACAGGACGTAACGTAGGATGGCAGTTGCTCTTACGACCTGCCTACTGCAGATGGCTGAAGTATTACGTAAATCCAAACAAGTATCAGGAGCCATCGCATGGCGCGACCCGTGACGCTATTTACCGGCCCTTGGAAGGATCTGCCCCTGGAGGATCTGGCTCGCCAGGCACATGCCTTTGGCTACGACGGGCTGGAATTGGCCTGTGGGGCCGGTGATCATTTTGACGTGGCCCAATCGGCGGCGGATACCGGCTATGCCGCCGCCAAACGCCAGCAATTGGAGCAACATGACTTGGAATGCCAGGCCCTCAGTGCGCATCGGGTGGGCCAGGCCGTGTGTGACCCGCTCGACGCACGGCATCAGGCCATTTTGCCAGAGGCGGTGTGGGGGGATGGCGACCCGGCCGGTGTCCGCGCGCGGGCCGCTGCGGAAATGATGCACACCGCCCGCGCCGCGCAGCGGATGGGGGTGGAGGTGGTGAACGGTTTTACCGGATCGGAGATTTGGCACCTGCTCTATGCCTATCCCGCCGCTCCCGCGGAAACGATCGAGCGCGGCTTTGCCAATTTTGCCGTCGCCTGGAATCCCATCTTGGATGTGTTTGGCGAGTGTGGCGTGCGTTTTGCTTTGGAAGTCCATCCGGCGCAAATCGCCTTTGACATCCACACCGCCCACCGCGCTCTGGAGGCCCTGGGGCAGCGGGAAGAGTTTGGGTTTAATTTTGATCCCAGCCATCTCCTCTGGCAGGGTGTCGATCCCGTGGAATTTTTGCGGGAATTTGGCGATCGTATTTTCCATGTCCATGTGCAGGATGCGCAGGTCACGCTCAATGGCAAGAGTAGTATTTTGAGTAGTCACCTGGCCCCTGGAGATCCGCGGCGGGGTTGGGATTTTCGCGGGCCAGGCCGTGGGGGCGTCAATTTTGAAGAAATCATCCGAGCGCTGCAGGAGATTGACTACACGGGGCCGCTCAGTGTGGAATGGAGCGATCCCCACATGGATCGCGAACAGGGCGCCCGAGAGGCCTGTGAATTTGTCCGCCGCCTGGATTTTACACCCGCCCATACGGCGGACTTTGTCGACAGCGAAGGACCGTAGTGAATAGGCTAGCGAGAAACGGGGATGGGCTCCGTGCCGAGAGAGGCGCAGCACCCGGACCAGGTCCCCTTGGCTCACGGATCGCGCTTCAATGGTTGCGTTGTGGGCTGATGCTGCTGTGGCTGGCCAGCGTGTTGCCACCCGCCGCGGCCGAACAACTCCATGTGGCCGGTACTCTCTATGCCCCGTCGCGGCCAGCGGCTGTCTCCGATAGCCAGCTGGCCCAGTCGTACTACGACCAAGCCTGGGCCGCTGGCCAACAAGCGGATGTGAGCACCGCCCTCAAATTGGCCACGACCGCCTTGGCCTACCATCCTGACCATCCAGCGGCGCGGCGGGTGTTGGGGTATCGTCAGGTAGGAAGTGCTTGGGCTGGTCACTATGCCGCGCGGCGCATCGCGCGGGGCGAGATGTGGCATCGGCAGTTTGGCTGGATTCGTGCTGAGGATGTTGAGCGCTGGGAAGCCGGCGAGCGACCGGTGGGCAAGCGCTGGATCTCCGCCGCGGAAGATGCGCGGCGCCACGCGACCATCGCGACCGGCTGGCAAATTCGCACCGACCACTTTCGTGTGACGACCAACACGAGTCGTCAGGCAGCTGTCGAGTTGGTCGGGCGCTTGGAGGAATTCTATCAGCTGTGGCAGCAGCAGTTCGCTGAGTTCTATCTCTCGACCGAGCAACTCCGTCAGCGGTTTGCTGGCAAGATCCCCAGCGGTTATCGTACCAAGCCATTTGAGGTGTTTTATTACCGTAGCCGTGAGGAATACAACCGGGCCCTGCGGCGGCAGCAGCCCCGCATTGCCATGACGTTGGGGATTTATTTTGATACCACCCGGTCGACTCATTTTTTTGCCGGGCCCGATCAGCACTGGGGAACGATCTACCATGAGGCGGTGCATCAGTTTTTTCAGGAAACCGTCCCGGCGGTCCGTCGGGTGGGTGGGCAGGCCAATGCCTGGGCGATCGAGGGAGTGGCCTGTTATTTCGAGTCGCTGCAGGCCCATACGGATGCCCAGCAAGGGCGCTATTTTACCTTGGGAACCGCTCAGGCCGGGCGTCTGCCGGCCGCCCGCCAGCGGTGCTTGGCGGATGATTTTTACGTTCCCCTGGCCGAACTGTCGGCTTGGGGAATGACCGCTCTGCAAGGGCGCGAGGATCTGGCCCGGCTCTACAGTCAGTCGGCCGGTCTGGCAACATTTTTCATGCACCATGCCGCCGGCCACTACCGATCCGCCTGGGTGGAACTGCTGCGGCTTGTCTATACAGGTCAGGACAAAACGAGTACCCTAGAAGAGTTGACTGGCCAGACTTTTGCTGCGCTGGACAAACAATATCGTGAATTTTTGGCGGTCGAGGTAGCTGCCAAACCCACCTGCTTACAACTCAAAAAGTTACAACCTGCAAGAGGAGTCTTCCATGTTCCCGCTGCTAGCCCATCTCACGCCTCTGGAAACGCCCGTTAGCCTGTTGTTCCTGGCGTCCGGAATTGTCTTGGGCATGCTGGCCACCTTGCTGGTCGTTCGCAAACGATCGAGATAGTGCGGCTCACCCGCGTGGTCCACGGGCAGCGGTGGTACCTGCTATTTCAAGGGGCACCGACTCAGGGCCGTCGCTTGACCGGCTCCCGCGGCAACTGTAGGATCGGTCGCTGCTTTGATGGTGGCTGTAGTTCAGTTGGTTAGAACGTCGGATTGTGATTCCGAAGGTCGGGGGTTCGAATCCCCTCAGCCACCCTCGCTTGCTATGAGCCTCATCGATTATCTTGTGCAGCGGCTGGACGCCTCCCGCCGGCAGGCAGAGGGGGGAGCCGGACTGTTGTTGGAGTTCGCTCAGTTGCGGTTAGGCCCCCAGCGGTTTCAGCCCGTTGTCCGGGCGATTCCAGCCATTTCAGATATCATCGGCAAAGCGCCGCGGATCGATCCGCGGCCGGCGAGCCCGCTCCGCGAGTGGCTGAGCCGTGCTGGTGGGGGCCTGGGTGGGCTGGCGGGACTGGTGGGCGGTTTTGGCCTGTTAGGCTGTGACCGGTCACGGATCCCAGAGTTTGCCGACGCCTTGGTCGAGTTCTTTCAACAGCAGGGACGCACAGATGTTGCTGTGCTGCTGCGTGGTGTGTTCCGCTAAAGTTGGCACCTGTGTTGGTGAGCCCAGGTCGCCGCCGCGGTCCCTCGGCTGCCTCCACCCGTCAGGCCGTCCGCGAGCGGGGCCAGCAGTCACGGGCTGAGCAGCGGCTGGCGGACAGGCGGCTCGCTGCAGAGGCGCTGCAGACCCAGCTGGAGGAGGAATTGGAGCAAATCGAACTGGATTTTGAACCCGCCACGCTCAACATTGAGGCATTCCAGGTGCCGCCGCGAAAAAGTGACATTGCCGTGGACGAGGTGCAACTGGTCTGGTTGCCCTGGCGGGTGGACGGCACCAACTGCCCCACCAACTGCCCCGCGTACTAGTCCCTTGGTCTGCTAAGAGCATGTTTTAAAATTCGAGCCTACGCAGGTGAATTTTAAAACACGTTCTATGGAATTTCACCGTTTGCAGTAGAGAGGTTTTTGCCAGTACAATCAGCCCAGCAGCCGGTGCCCATGTTTGCCGTACGTCCCGCAACCACCGAGGCAGTGCGCTAGGATATGAGACGGGCAGTGGAAATGGGAAGTGGGCGGCAGTTTTCTACGCCCCCACGTCATTCCCGCGCAGGCGGGAATCCAGTCACCTCCGCGGGGCTACACAATAAAACCCAGCGCGGCGTAGCCGCAACCAAATAGGTACAAGAGATATACGGGGAAATAATTTGAACCACGAAGACACAAAGACACGAAGAGCAGATAAACTTCGTGTCTTCGTGGTTCTACTCCAGGCAGTCAAATTTGCGAAAACTTGAACCGTTCGTCGCACCGAGTCCGAGCTAGCAACAATGCATCAAGATCCCGCATCAAAGTCCTGGGGCCCAACCCAGCAGCCGATCGTTGTCTGCGCACTGATTGGTGGGTTGTGCTTCGCGGTGGGTTGCCAGCAGCAGGTATCGTCCCAGTTGTTGGGCAGATGGGTGGGGCAGCCAGATACGGCGGCCGCCCGTGCCGCGCGGGACCAACAAAAATATGGTTCCTCAGGTGTTGCCGACCCGGCCGCTCAACAATTTGTTCGAGAGCGGCCCCCGACGGATTGGGAACAGTATGCTACTGAGATTCGGTTGCATTTTATCAATAAAAATACGGTGGAAATGTCACTGGCGGATGGCTCCCAGCCGATCTCCGGTACTTGGGAAGTTTTGGGGACCTCCCCCGTGGGCTGCACGATCCAAGTCAGCACGCCTCGGTCCAGCGGGTCGGAGCAGAGCCCTGCGGAAAATTCCTCGCAGCTGCGACGTTTTGAGGTGGAGCTCAACGAGCAAGATGGTGAGTGTGTCGGTTTTTTGCTCTACGAAGCGGGGGCTGATCGGCAATTAGGGGCGGTCTATTTCCGACGCCCAGATTGAGAACCGGGAGTTGAACGATGTCGGAACGTGAGCGTTGGATTGTCTATCCGCTGCTGTTTTTTGCCTTGGGTGCCGCACTCCGCGATAAACTGACCCAACGGGTTGAGTCTCGGGAGCTGGTTTGCCAAAGTCTAAAAATCGTCGATCCGTTGACGTCCAACCGCATTCTGGCGGAACTTAGTGTGGATCACACCAGACTGTTGGACAGTGATGGACCACGCTCTGTGTTGCGAGTGAACGATGTGGTTTGCCGGCGTGGAGTGCAGTGCGCGGGACTGAGTGTGGTCGATGCGGAAGACCGCACCCAGGCACTGGTCTATGTAGGCACCGGCAAGACCCCCAGTTTTGAGCCGGGCCAAGCGGGTCGCCGCGTGGGGGCCGTGGTGCTTAAAGATAGTGAAAACACGCAGGTTAGCGAACTTCGCGCCGATCAATTTTTGGGTGGCCGGCTGGTTTGCAACCAGATTTTTGTCCCCGATCCCGAAAATCGTCGGCCCTTGGTGTACGTGGGCACGGAAACGTTGCCGGTGATGTCCGCGGATGACATGGATCCGGTGATGTCGCATCAAGGAGTGATCGTGCTGAACAACCAACAGTTAGGCATTCGCCTGGCGCCTCCTGTGCAGCGGAGGACGGGGCCTCCGCCCTAGCTTGTGCGGGGCCTGGGGCCTCATACCGCCTGGAGCAGGAATGTAAAGAACTCAAACTGAAAACGGGGCCTCCATGAAGCCGGTAAAGCCCGAGAAAACAGCCCCTGTTGCCGCACCGCGGCGGCTCACAATGAGACCTGGTTGAGACGCGGATGGAGTGGGCTTTTCCGGCCCAAATCGGCCAGCATTGAGCG
>CAMYJY010000150.1 GCA_947258835.1 uncultured Pirellulales bacterium | reverse complement strand
CTACCGGCTGCAGCCGGTAGGATGAAAGCTTCGCGAGCTACGGCCTGAAGTCCTACGCTCACGCGGGTGGTACCTCACAAAAAACGCCCCCAGCAAAAGTAGCATGAGGAGCTGGACGGTCGCGGGCTCAGGAACAACCATGGCCTGCGCGACCGCCGAACTGCTGCTGGTGCCATAATTTGCGCGCCACAGTTCCAAGTCACCGGAACCAATTCCATTGGGCGACTCACCAAGTTGCCAGGCCAGAAAATCAACGCCATCCACCTTGCCATCTCCGTTAAAATCTCCGCTCAGGCCGGGGGGAGTCAACAACGCGGAAAATTGGTCCACCGCCTCAACGAAGCCCTTGGTCTCCAAGCCAAAGTTAAAGACGATGAAAAAGGGCTCAGAATCGGCAATGTTTTCGGCATCCGTGGCGAGCGCGATTTTTATTCCGTACGCACCGTACTCTGGGTCAGGGCTGGGGTCTTTGGGTTCCAAAGAGAAATCCACGTGCTCGTGAAAGTACCCGTTGCCGTTTGCCTGTCCGATGCGATTGTTGCTCTCGGGCGAAAAACTGCCTAGGAGCGTCCCGCTAGTGCCACTCACCACGGTATCGGGGGCACCCATTTTTTCGATACGTATTTGAGTGCCGGCGTTTGGAAGTGCAAATTCCTCACTACTCCAATACTGGAGATCATCAAGCACGTGGTACACAATCTCATCCCCGGGGTTGATTCCGAAACCAACATCGCTTTCAGAGGCAAAGCCCGGATTGCCGGTATATTGCTGGAAGAGACCATCCACGGGAAATTCGGCCGCAATCACGCCATTTTCCGCTGGGACCACGATCTGGTCATCCACATAGGAAAAAAGGATGTCGCTGTCCACGCCCCAAGCGACCCGAGAGGTATCACAACAGGCACCAACAGCAAGCGTTAATGCCAGCAAAAATTTCACGGTGTATTTACGATTTACCAAAACGTTCATAGTGCATTGACCTCCCCTGCATCGCGACTTCCGAGCGCCCACCAAACCGTGGCGTCGACATCGTCAGAAATAAACTTGACATGCCCATCCGCCAGCGCCATGTTGACGCCGCCGGGGTGGTTACTCGATGGATTGACAGGAAAATCGCCATCCTCACTCGAGCTCTGGAAATGGCAATGATGCGTGTTGGGTGGGTTCAGGTGCATGTAGGTAGGCGCGGTGGGCGTCCACCCCGAAATCCACGCGCGCCCCACATAGGCCGCGGCAACCGGATCTGCGTGGGTGCTCCCCGCGTCACAGCGCTCCCGCAGCATGGACAGCGTCCGCCCACTGGAGGAAGTGATGTGGTAAGACTTTAATTGCTCCGGAGCGCTACGAAGTTCCGCGAGATCCGCCGCGCGCTGCACCAGCCGCTCGGCAATCGCCGCGGTCTGCGACGTTCCGTCGGTAATCTGCCGGATGCTGATGGGGCTTTGCTGATGCCACGCCACGCGCCGGCCCGGATGCTGCAAACTGATCACCCCGTTGTACAGGCCGGGCACGGCGCGTTCACCGTCGTAGCCAGTTGCCGCTGCGGGCCAGCCGGCATTGGCGGCATAATTATCGCCTGCGGCCTCCCCCAGGAGCATGGAGCTGTCCGGGGATCCACCATCGGAGGGACACAAAAAGGCATCCACCACGGTTGCTGCCGCCGCGGCATTGGGATGGTCCGCTCCTATGGGAGCTCCAGTGGAGCAGGCGTCGGACATATTGACGCTGAAGTCAATGGATTCATAGAGGGCATTCTGTTCGACGTAGGGCAGGATGCGGGCCAGCCAACTGTAGTAGCCGGGTCCGCAGTCGCCACCAGCGGAGGGCCCGCCGGCCGGCTGCGTTCGATTCAGGCCCGCCCCGGCTCCACCGCCCGGGGTGCCACCAGGAGCGGAGGGCCCACTGGCCGTCTGGGTCACGGGAAAGTGGCCTACGCTCCCATGGTAATTTTGCAGGGCCAGGCCCAGTTGTTTGAGATTGTTCACGCAGTGGACTCTCCTGGCAGCTTCTCGCGCCGCTTGCACGGCGGGCAGCAGCAAGGCGATCAAGATCCCCAAGATGGCAATCACGACCAAGAGTTCGACCAGCGTGAACCCACGAGGGGTTCGTTGCATGATATTTTCCAATTCTTACAAAGGAGGGGACAGGGCCAACCGCGCTGCCAGCAGGAGGGCGCGGACCCGCTACCGTGACACGTTTCACGGCGCGCAAGACCAAGCCGTCCCACCTGGAGTCGCTGAGGTGGCCAACGGCAGGGCCGCCAACCAAAGCGAGCTGCCGCTCGGAAAGCGCTTGACCGCTCCCGTTGGTCGCTCAAGTTTGCGCAAGATTCAAAGATTTTTACCGTTCGTAGCACAGAGCAGCGGACTAGCAGAGAGCCGGTGGCCCACGTGCGGCACGTACCCGCGATGGGCTCTTGGCGTAGGGAGAATGGTAACTGCACGCCACCGCGCAACCGGGAGCGCGGTGGACCTCGTGCGGGAGGCCGTGCGTGTAGCCAACGGAAAGTTGGCTAATTAGCTCACAGCCCAGGCAAGCGTGCGCTCCCGGCTGGATAGCACTACGGCTCTGCGTTTGCTGAGGACCGCCCTGCGTAACGTGGCCCGTAGCTGGACTACCCGTAGCTGGACTACCCGTAGCTGGACTATCCGTAGCGGGACTACCCGTAGCGGGACCATCTGTGCGGGAGGCCAAGCTGTCATGGGCGGTATGGGACGAATCTTCTCCGTGGTGATGATGTCCGCACGGGCACCGCGACTCCTCTGGCCCCCTAGCCCCGTGATCAGTAGCCCCGCAACCAGTGGCCCCGTGCTTTACATCGTGGGCCTGATGCTGATGCCCAGCGGCCGTTGAACTGCAGCCTCCGTCGACACGACTTTCACAGCAAGTCGAGGCACAGCTGGCGTGCTGGCAATCTCCATGGTCGTGCAGGGCGTGGCCCAATACGATCGCCAACGCATAGAATGCCGCAACTCCGACGGAAACCGTATTTTGTAGCAGGCGGGGCATGGCAGCTGGGGAATGGAGGCCGGTATATTCGGCACGTCTTGGTTCATCGTATTTAACTGAATTCTTTATGGTCCCTTTTTAGATCGAGTGCAAGACAAAAACACCGTTTTTTTCCGACTTCACGCCGATACTCCAAAACTTCATAAACAACAGAAGATTTTCACTGCTGGCAGCGTGGAGGGCTCGATTTTTCTCGGCGGAAGGCAAGTTCGGCTAACCAACGAGGGAAATTTTTGGTAAATTTTGGGCGCAGAAAATATCTCCGAAGACGCTCCCGGCCGCCTTGCCAATCCGCAGCGCTCGCGTATCCCCAGCACCCATGAGTCACCTCCAAGATGCCTGATGCCAGGGACAACTGGAATTTTTCTCCACCCCGCCTGCTGGCCAATCCCCACCTGCAGACGATTTTGGGGATTCATTGGCCGCGGCAGGCAGCCCCTTACCGGGCCACTCGGCACGTGGTGACGTTGGACGATGGTGATCGGCTTGTGCTCCACGAAGACGCGCCTCCGGCGGCCGCGGCCAACCTGGCCAGCGTGCTCTTGATCCACGGTTTGGGTGGCAGCTACCGCAGTGCTTACATGACGCGGATAGCGGAGCGGTTGGTCGCGGCGGGCTACCGGGTTTTCCGGATGGACATGCGGGGCTGCGGGGCAGGGGAGGGGCTGGCAAAATTGCCCACCCACTGTGGCCAAGAGGCCGATGTGGCCGCGGCCCTGCGGCACTTGGCCGACCTCTATCCGGAGAGTGACACCTCGATTGTGGCCTTTTCCATGGGCGGCACGCTGACGATGAATATGCTCGCCGCGGCGGGTCCCTTGCGGATTGGCAACTTGACACGTTCTTTTGTCATCTGCCCCCCGATTGAGTTGGCCCACGTGGAGCGCCACTTCCGCACCTTTTGGGGACGGCTGTACGATCGGTTTTTTGTCCGCATCCTGTGGAGACAAATTATCAATCGCTGGCATCACTTCCCAGAAACGGCTCCCGCGCGCATCCCGGAGCGGCCCCGTCGACTGCGGGAGATCGATGAGTTGGTGATCGCCCCCAGCGGGGGTTTTCAGTCGGCCGAGGATTATTATGCACAGACCTCGCCCGGCCCCAAGCTAACCGCCATTGAACAACCGCTGACGATTTACTTCAGCGAAGACGATCCCATTGTGCCGGTAGAGCCCCTCTTCCGATTCCCTCGCAGTGCTTCCACGGAGGTGATCACCACGCCGCACGGCGGCCACTTGGCCTGCCTGGCCCGCCGCAACCACGACCCCGACTTCTACTGGCTGGATTGGCGGATTTTGGAGTGGCTCACAGCCGGGCAGGCTGCAGGCAAGAAAGTTCAGCCGCACGCGGCAGTGCTCTCGGTGTAGGCGAGGCGCAGAGAGAAACGGAGACGGGTGCGGGGCCTGACTTGGTAGGACTGCAGGACCGCTCCTCTCGGGGTCTGGCTCATTTTTTCGGCGCGCGGGGCCGTGCCTAGCAACACCAGCACAACCGCCGAAAAAATGTGCCTGACCCCTTCCGCGCCACTGACCCCTTCAGCGCCATCCAACCGCCGCAGAAATGTGCCTGACCCCTTCCGCACCCCCTTCCGCACCCTCAACCGGGTGTTGGTGCGCGGTCGCTTCCAGACGGCAGATGCCATAGGCCAACAGCAAACCCAGCAACAGTGCCAGCGAGAGCTTGCCGCGGTCATGGTCATGGAATTGCAGTTCTGGGAGGAGATCGCTGAGCGAAATACACAAAAACGTGCCTGCTGCGAAGGCGAGGGCATAGCCGAGCGTCACACCACCGTCGGCCTCGCCCACGATCCCCAGATAGAAAATGGCAGCCCCGAGGGGAATGGCCAGGGCAAACAGGCCGTTCACCAGATGCCGCCAGCCCAGCGACCAGCCACCGCGGGCCATCAGGGTGGCAATGGTCATGGAATCAAACGGTTTGTGCAGCAAGATCACCAAAAAAGTCCCCAGACCGGCCAGCGGCAAGCCTTGCGGACCATGCCCCACACTGGCAGCCAGCGCCACACCGGCAATGATGCTATGCAGCGTCAGTCCCAAGGCAGCGCCGCTCCAGGTCAGGTCATGGCCGTGCCCGTGATCTTCGCCGTGATCATCCACCTGGTCATGATGGTGGCAGGTGACCTCACCATCCTCCACGTCATGATGGTGGAAGCAAAAGAATCGTTCGATAAAAAACATCGTCAGCAACCCGGCCAGGACCCACAGCATGACGCGCAGTGCCGTGTCGGCCGTAGTACTCGTGTGGGGCGCATTGTCCAGCACTTGCTGGTAGGCATGGGGCAGCAAGTGCAGCAGGCCGACGCCCAGCATGACCCCCGCCACAAAGCTCACCGCGCATTCCATCCGGCGGTGCGTCAGTCGAAACCAGACAGGAAACATCCCACCGGCAATGGAGGCCCCTAAAATCAGCAGGCAGTAGTAGGTCAGCGGGACTAACGGATTCATGGGGCACTCGCGTGAAAATCAGCCAATCCCCTATTGTGACAGGCTCAGATTGCCACCACAAGCAGCCGTGCTATTATTCCGAATCTTCGTCTTCGCCGGTTTCACCGTAGGCTGCGAGCATGAGCTTCTTGGCGTAAAACGCGCGCGGCCGCGTTCCAGGCAGCGCTGACAAGATCCCCGCCTCCTGCAATCTCTCCAGGTCGGATCTTGCCGTGTGGTAGGTCGTTCCGAACTTGGCTTGCGTGCTGGTGATGGTAACAACTGGTTGCTTGAATAGATTGTCGATAATGTCATGACTTCTCGTGGTGGGAGCCTCTACACAAGCGTGGAATTCTTTCCTGAGTGATTCAAAACGGTTACATCTACGTACAGCGTCTTGGGCTTGCTGAAGCGTTCCATTCAGGCAGAATTCGATCCATTCCCTCCAAGCCCCTGCAGTGCTTACTTGGAACAGTCCACCCGTATATTCCGACTTGTATTTTTCGAAGAACGGGCTCATGTATAACCACGGCTTTGAGTGCCCAAGAAGTTTGTAAATCATTAACGCCAGCAGCGCTCGACCAACCCTTCCGTTTCCGTCACGAAAAGGATGGATGGCTTCGAATTGGTAGTGAACTATGTAGCACAGCACGAGCGGGTCATGTTTTTTACTGGTGTCGTTCATGTACTTTTCGAGATTTGACATCAAGCCTGGTAGTTCAGGCACTTGCGGAGCGTTGTACTTCGCATCGTGCCCAATTTGCGCATGCGATCGACGAAATTCACCGGGACGTTTTAACTGCCCCCTTGCCCCATCCATCAAGACTTTATGCATCTCTTGAATTAGTCGCGTACAAAACGGGAGCTTTTCTAACAGTTCGCAGCCTCGCGATAGTGCCCTGCCGTAATTAAACACCTCTTTCCAGTCAGCAGACTTCCCTTCAGCTGAATCTGGCTCTTTGGGGTCCAGCTCATAGAGTAGGAGTTGCTCAGGGGTAACAATTGTTCCTTCCATGCTAGAAGACGTAATTGCCTCACGGCTCTGTAGCGGCCTCAGTAGCAGGTCGGGATCTTCCAGCCGAATGGCTGCCTCGTCCAGCCTCCCCAAAGCGGTGTTTGCTTGGGATAATAGCGGCCACAAATCGATCGGGAATTCCCACTGGGGAGGCAGTGGGCTAGGAACGAAGTATTTGTCGTTCTTTCCGGTAAGAAGATTAAAAAAACTGAACAAATTTCCAGTTGCTTTTTCTTTAAACAGTTTGGATTCCATGACTTATGGCCCATTACACAAAAAACTGACGTTTTGTAATTCTAGAAGAAAAATTACACAATTCAATTATTTATTGTAATTTTGCATCGAATTTTACAGCGACCCATCAAGAGTGCATAACGCCGTAAGCAAATTGCCCACCGAACAGGAGCGTGACACCAAATTGCCATCCCCTACCCCTGTTGACATTCTGTACAGAACATCGTACACTTCTGTACAGCATTGGAGGTGCTTTGTGAAAAACGTATCCCTCACTGAATTCCGCAGTCACGCCTCGGGTATGCTTACCGAAGTTGAGAACGGCGAGACGATCGTTGTGATGCGGCACGGGCGACCGATCGCCCGGGTTTGCCCCATGAGCGCCCCGGAACAAGCAGAACCGTCCTGGAAGCGTCCGGCCCGGCGCCTCACGCGGAAGGGCGCGGAACTGACCGCAGCCATACTCAAAGAGCGGGAGCATGAAGGCATATCTTGATTCGTCGGCCTTCGCCAAACGCTTCATCGAAGAGCCCGGGAGTGAGCAGGTGGACGCCGTGTGCGGTGAGGCTACCGAACTCGGGCTGAGCGTGCTGTGTGTTCCAGAGATCGTATCGGCCCTCAATCGACGCCGGCGCGAGCACGCGCTAGCGCGCGGGCAGTACGATTCGGCTAAGCGATATCTGTTGGAAGATGTACGAGATGCCGACATCATCCATATGACGCCGGCTGTCGTGTTGTCTTGCGTGAGAGTTCTGGAGGCGTCGCCCTTGCGTACGCTCGACGCGCTGCACGTGGCCAGCGCGCTGGAGTGGGGAGCTGATCTTTTTGTATCCGCTGACAAGCGGCAGGTTGCCGCGGCCAAGCGTGCTGGTCTGGCAACACGAAAAGTCTAGGGGCTCATCAAGGTTCCCATGGCTCGACTGAGGGTGGTGGAACCTATTGAAGCATGAGTCTGAGCAGTCGAGGGAGGCAGGCACAAGTTCAGCAAGCACGGTTTTGACTTTGGGCTGCGAATGTGTGCAATTTGACAATCAACGTACACGCTCAAATAGATGAGCGCACAAGGAGATGGGCAT
>CAMYJY010000149.1 GCA_947258835.1 uncultured Pirellulales bacterium | reverse complement strand
GATTTTGGCGCCTAATGGAACCGGGGTGGCTGGGAAGAACAGGTAAAAAAACCAGCTTTGGAGGTCACATCCCTCCCCCCAGCCAATTATAATTGGGGGATAAAATTTTACGTAAAACTCCAGGGTTACCTATTTTGAGCACGCGTCAACTAAGCCGGCTAGCCGTATTGGCATTTGTCGCCTTGGGATGCCTGGCGGCCACGGCCCGCTACCAGTCCCGGGAGAGGGCCCACATTGCCCGTGCCGATAGCCGCTGGCGTCTCACCTACGATATCGCCTTCAAAACGGATCTGGATGTCGAAAATCAAACCTCGAAGGCGACGGTCTCTCTCGGCCGTCCCCTAGCCACGCCGTTTGCGGAAGTCGTGCAAGAGAATGTCGTCAATCTGGATTCCAGCCTGCATGTGGAGAGTCGTGAGGGGTACCAGCGGGATTTTCGTATTTCCACGTTGCATACCGATACGTACCACGTCACTGCCGAATTTGACCTCCGTTTGCACTCTGACCAGATGTGGAATCAGTATGCGGCTTTGGAAAGTCTGTCGGCAATTCGCCGCCGCAGGTACACCCAGGGCGATGATTCCTTCCCGACGCAGAGTCCGCGTATCGGTGAGGTGCTCCAACAAGTGCCTGATGACAGGATCACCGTGGGGGAGAAACTGCAGTGGATTTTCGATTATTGCCTCCGCGATTTACGCAATGCTAGCAAAAAAGATGAGGGGGACAACGTTCCCTGGGCCTTGGCTTTCAAGCGCACGACGGCCCTGGGCCGGGCTAAGGTGTTTGTGACACTGTGCCGTGCCATGGACGTTCCCGCCCGTCTGGTCACGGGTTTTGAGCTGCGCCATGCCGAGCACCCTCAGCCCCATGTGTGGACGGAAGTTCATCGGGATAACCGCTGGATTCCGTTCGATCCGGCCCATGGATATGCCCGCGACATGCCCCACTGGTTTGTACCCGTGCGTCGTGGGGACGACAAAATTATCCGACTAAAAAACGCCGCACTCGTGTCCGCTCAGTATTCCATGTTACGCTTGCCACCGCAGATGGAAGTCTTGCAGCAAGAAATGAAACGGCCCAGTCAGATGTTTGATTTGACCCGCCTGCCGCTGGAGATGCATGCCCTGCTCTCGCTGATGTTGTTGCTTCCTTGGGGTGCGCTGATTACGGCCGTTTTCCGCAATATTATCGGGCTCCGCACGCTGGGTACCTTTGCTCCCGCGCTGTTGGCCATGAGTTTTATCTATGCTGCCTGGGGCACGGGCCTGGTGGTGTTGCTGGTGGTGGTGATCGCCGGCTTGGTGGGGCGTTCCCTGCTGGAAAGGCTCCATCTGCTGATGGTTCCTCGCTTGAGTATCGTCTTGACGTTGATCATCCTGTGCGTGGCTTTTGGGGTGTCGCTGCTAAACTATCTGTCGCCCCAGCAAAGCCCGCAAGCGGTCTTGCTCCCCCTGGTGATTTTGACCATCTTAATAGAACGGTTTTTCGTCACGTCCGAGGAAGACAGCACCGGGTATGCTCTGCAGTTGGTGCTGGGAACGGTGGTGGTCGCGGCGTTTTGCTATGTGCTGTTGCGGTGGGATGATGTAGGAAAACTGGTGTTGATTTATCCCGAGGTGCATTTTTTTACCATCGCGGTATTCATCCTCATCGGGCGCTATAGTGGCTACCGACTGACAGAGCTGTGGAGATTTCGTGATCTGGCCCAAGAGCGCGGCCCGGACCAAGGATGATTTTAAGTCAAAGTGAAAACAGGTATGCCCGGTGCCAGCCGGTTTGGGCCGGAAAAGCCCACTCCATCCGCCTCTCAACCAGGTTTTTTGGTGAGTCGCCGCGGTGCGGAAACGGGGGCTGTTTTTTCGGGCTTTACCGGCTTCATGGAAGCCTTGTTTTCAGTTTGAGATTTTAAGTCATGGACAAACGCCGCACACGTTTTTGGGCTTGGCCTGAGGAACTTGCCCAGAGTGGCATTTTGGGCATCAATCGCCGCAACGTTTCCTACATCCTGGAAAACAACCCGCGCTCCCTCTACCCCCGCGTGGACAACAAATTACTCACCAAACAAATTTGCGCGGAGCATGGTATCCCCATGCCGGAGACTTATGCGGTCCTCGGTCGGCATCGGGATTGCGTGCGGTTCGCCAAATTAATCGGGGATCGTGCCGAGTTTATTATCAAGCCTGCCTCGGGCGCGGCGGGACGCGGTATTTTGGTAATCTCGCACCACAATGGCGAATCCTATTTTACCCCTGGTGGGCGTGAAATCAGTTGGAGTGACTTACGTTACCATCTGTCCACCATCCTCTCGGGACTCTACTCCTTGGGGGGACAGGAAGACAAGGTGATCGTGGAACAACGGATTGTCAGCCATCCGATGATTATGAGTATGGCCGTGGAAGGGACGCCCGATATTCGTGTGGTCATTTATCGCGGAGTCCCGGCGATGGCCATGATCCGTTTACCGACCTGCCAGTCGGGAGGACGGGCCAATTTGCACCAGGGGGCGGTGGCCGCGGCGATCGATCTGGCGACCGGCTTGACTTTTGGTGGGGTCCGAGAGGATCGGGCGATTACGCAGCACCCGGATACCAAGCAGCCCATTGCGGGGATGCAAATCCCCCACTGGCGGGAGCTGCTGGACGTGGCCATGCGGACCAGTGACGCGCTGGGCATGGGCTATGTGGGTGTGGATTTCATGATCGATGCCGACATGGGGCCAGTCGTGCTGGAGGCCAATGCCCGCCCCGGACTGGCGATCCAACTGGCCAATCGGCAGGGTATCTTGCCCAAGCTGCAGGCCATCGACGTCCTGACCCCCGAGCAACTGGCAGGTGAGCGCCGCTGGGAACATCTGGCCGACCCCAACGGCACACCCGGCGAGGTACCGCTGCGGGTGCTGGCACAAGGCTAGGAGTGGGTTGCGGGTTACGAGTTGCGAGCTACGAGTTGCCGGTTTGCGGGCGCGAATCGGTGTTCGTTGGGCCGCGCTGGGTGGCACCGACAGTCGGCTCCCGGCTTGAACGCGGGGCGGCCTCCCTCTGTCGAGTCTGAGCCGATGGGCGATAGCCCCGGTTCCGTGAAACGCGCCAGAACCGGGGCGATCGAGAGCGTCCGGCCGAGGCTGGCAGGGGGTAGCCCATCCCTGAAAGATGGGCTCGGCCAGCGGAGCTGCTCTTCGATTACGAGCACGAGCACGAGCACGATGAATTGCATCAGCCAGAACATCTGCTACTGCGTCACAGCGGTTGGCGAAGCCAACCGCTGTGACGCAGTAGCTTACCAAGATCAGGACGTACCCACCCTGCTTTCGCTCTGCCAGCTTGATTTGACTGCTGCCAGTCGCGGGATTACATTATCCTGGAAGCGGAACATGCAAATGGAACAACACTTCATTACTCTGGGGGGACACACCATGAAACAACTACGAATCGTGCTGGTCGTGCTGATGGGAATCTTACTGCCGGCGGCCTATCTGAGCGCGCATTGCCAAGTCCCCTGCGGCATCTACGATGACGACGCTCGATTTACCGAGATGCGGGAAGACCAGACGACCATTGCCAAGGCAATAGGACAGATTCAGGAATTGTCCGCGACCCATGATCCTCAGGGGCACAACCAGCTAGCCCGTTGGGTGGCCACCAAAGAGGCCCACGCCACCAACACGCAGCAGATCATTGCCCAGTATTTTATGGCGCAAAGGATTCAATCCAGCGACGCTGCCTATGAGGAGAAACTCACCGCCGCCCACAGCGTATTGGTAGCCGCCATGCAGTGCAAGCAGTCTGCCGATCCCGTCCAGGCCGAGGCCTTGCAGGCGGCTATTGAGGCATTTCAGCAGGTTTATAATCTGCCGGGCAGTGTTCAGAGGTAACGGGCAGTTGGCCTGTTTGCCGTGGGCTCGTACTGGATCGTCAGAGAACCTTTCTGTCGCTTGGTGCGTAAACGGGCTATGAGGACGGCGCACTAGCACAGCAGCACTTGCCGCTACGGTCTTTTCTGTAATGAGGGCAAATCTGGCACCAGGGGGCGCGCCGTTCTTGATGGATCACCAGTCCACGTGCACGGGGTGGCAGTGCCCGCCCCCGGCTTGAGCGGGGGGGCCGCCAACCACAGCGAGCTACCGCCCGGAGAACATTGGCCCGCTCCCGTTGGCCGCTGGGATGCGCGCAGGCAGCAAACAGTTTTACCGTTTGCACTACGGTGCATGCTTGGTAAGCGACCAACCGGAACGATGAATGGAGTCCAAGATGTCGATCCCCCGATTCCCGGTGCAAATTCTTTGTGTGGCTCTCTGGAATTTGGCTCCTGTCAGTTGGGTCGATGCTGGCAGCCCGGCGCTCAGCTTCGATTTCGCCCGCGTGGCGGAATGCCACATCAGCGCGGACGATCTGCTCACCGACCAGCGTCCGTATGAAAAAATAGTCGAATTGAAACTCCGCGTGTCGGTGCACTTACTACGGGGTGCTATCGAGGATGTGGAAGAGGTGCGGATTGAAGTGACCGACTGCGATCGAAAAGTGCGGGTGCATAGCTTTGACCCAGGCACACGCCTGGAAAGCGCGTTGGGGGCCGATATCGAGTGGACCAAGACCACGGAGGGGAGCAAGTCCTTAGGCGCCTCGATCGGCGGTGCCGTGCCGGTGCCGGCCGGTGAGTTGGTCGCCAAGATTTCACCCTCCCTCAGTGGCGGTCTCTCCAACCGCGAAGTGATTACCGAAGTCCAGCAGCGGTTGGCCCCGCAGCAAGCGGTCGTCGCCAGCGGTACCGTCGACCAAGAGCATGGTGTCTTCTTCAAGTTGCGCAATACCCCCCAAAACACCCTGGAAGGAACGCACGACCTCAGCATTCGTTTTGTCGTGCCCCAGCATTGGCGCGGCGATGCGGTCCGCGTCTGCTGCTATGCCGTCGGATACGAAAAGATCCTCTGGATCAAGCAGCAAACCACCTGGGCTGAGCTGTGTGCCCCCGTCACCCTCTACCTGGCCGGTGACGAGGAAGCACGACGGGCCGCGGAGCGGCAAAACTCCAGAAATCAGGCCCGCTCGCAAACGAAGTTTTCCCTCGGGCAATGGATGCTCTAGGGAATCTGAGGACCTTATTCAACAACTTTGTCGTCAATCCAGGACATCAGTTTCCGCAGTTCCTTGCCCACGATTTCGACGGGATGTTGCCGCTCCCGACGACGGCGGGCTTTGAAGCCGGGGGCCCCGGCCTTGTTTTCCAAGATCCAATTCCGGGCAAAAGTACCGTCCTGGATTTCCTCCAGCACGCGTTTCAGGTAGCCCGCATCGACCAGCGTTTCAAAACCGGCCTTCACCAACTCCGCGGCAACACCGCAGAGGACCGCCTGTTCGCCAAACAGATCCGTTTCCGTCTCTTCGGCAAAACTGGTGCGGATGACGCCACCGCGGGTACAGCCGATGCCCTTGGCATAGGCCAAACCGATCTGGAAGGTCGTCTCGCTGGCATCGTCTTCCACGGCAATCAGTCCGGGCACCCCCCCCCCAGCGACAAATTCGCTGCGGACCAAGTGCCCCGGACCCTTCGGGGCCACCAGCAGTAAATCGACGTCCTGCGGGGCCTCGATCTGACCAAAATGCACATTAAAACCGTGTGAGCACATCAGGACATTGCCGGGCTGGAGATTGTCCCGGATGTGCTCGCGGTAGATATCTGCCTGCACCTCATCCGGCAGCAGGATATTCACGATGTCGGCTTGCTGGGTGGCTTCATCGATGGGTAGCGGCTCAAATCCATGCTCGACCGCCAGGTCGTAATTGGCGCTGCCTGGCCGTTGTCCCACGACAACTTGAACACCGCTGTCGCGCAGGTTTTGTGCATGGGCGTGCCCTTGCGAACCGTAGCCCAGGATGGCCACGGTTTTGCCTTGAAGGGCCGCCAAATCGGCGTCTTGGTCGTAATAAATAGTTGCTGCCATGAGAGATTCATTCCTATCAGTTGCTGGCGGTGAAAAAATTTAGATGCTACGGAAACCAAAGCGACCAATGGGAGCGGACAAACATCTTGCGAGCGGTAGCGCGCCCCGCTCCTTTATGATTCCGTCGCTGCGGCTGGTGCGGCGACGGCCCGTAGCGAGCTGTTGTCCGGTGCCTGGGGGACACCACGCACCATGGCGATGCGGCCGGTGCGGACGAGTTCGACGATGCCAAAGGGGCGCATCAGTTCGATAAAGGCCTGCACTTTTTTCTCTTGGCCTGATATCTCCACGATTACCTGCTCGGGAGACACATCGACGATCCGGCCGCGAAAGATCTGGCAGAGCTCGTTAATCTCCGATCGCCGCTCCAAATCGCAGCGGACCTTGAGCAACATCAGATCCCGTTCGACGTATTCTTGGGAGCTAATGTCATCCACTCGGACGACGGTGACGATTTTCTGTAACTGCTTACGCACCTGATCCAGGACGGCATCGTCTCCTACCACGACAAAGGTCATGCGGGAGAGGTGCGGTTCTTCGGTCTCACCGACGGCGAGACTGTCAATGTTGTACCCGCGGGAGGCAAACATGCCTGCCACGTGGGCCAACACGCCAGGCACGTTTTGCACCAGGGCAGAGAGAACGTGGCGCATCGTGGCAACTCCAAGCTAAAACCAAACAGCTCAAACTCAAAACAAGGCTTCCAAGAAGCCGGTAGAGCCCAGGAAATCAAACTCTTTTCCCGCGCCGGCTCACAACAAATACGGGCCGGGAGGTCGAGGAAGTGAGCCTTTCCGGCGCCAACCGGTCGGCACTCGGCAACTGTGTTTTCAGTCTGAATAAACAGTTGATGATAATCTGGCTTAGCCCCGCTAGCAACCTATGCAGGGCCACAACGCCTGCGAGCTGGGCCCTGCGGACCATGAACGGTCTGTGGGGATGTCCTGATGCGGTGGGGATTTGCAGCCCTGGCCACGATCATCAAGCGACGGAGCCGATTTTTTGCCCCCTGCTGGTCCGCCGCCGCTCTGTGTGGCGGGGAAAACCAGTCACTGAAATCGTCCAGCCCCGCGGCTGGCCTTGAGCTGGGAGCCCGGCTATGCCAGGGGAAACCGTTCTAGGGATTGTCGCTCGCGGGCGTGGAGAGCAAGTTCTGGGAGCGTCACGCGTGGCTGACCACGCGATTCCTGAATGTGCGATTCGATGGCGAAGTCAGCGAAATCGGAGGGGAAACAGCTGATTGCTGATGGCCGAGGGAATAGATGGATTTTCAGTTTCTGGAGTTTCCAGTCTGAGCTGCTTGAGGCAGAGGTGTGCCGTCACTTGCTTCACTGCCTATTTCCTTGGCGTAATCAAGAACTTAGCGGCACTACAAGACACGGAGAATATTTGCATAATAAGGGTTTCGCAGCGAATGTCGTACAGCTGGCACATCTGGTGCGTGTCTGTGCCATTTCTGTCGAGAGACAAATTGCTCCCTTGATTTATTCCATTGAGAATTCCATAACTCCTCCAGACCTCGTCGAGGGAACACATGCCTTCCAGATACCGAATTCAATTTCCACCTGAGCAAGAACATCACCTTGAGCAAGATGAGGCCTACTTTAATCTGATTGAGGACGGCTCAGCACGAAAAATCCTCTTTCATGATTATGACCGTATATTTTCCAAGCCAGGTCTCTACGAACAGCTTTTCTACGAGCGACTCAAATGCACCTCGCCGAAGAAGGTTTCGGAGTTGTTGCAGGATAGCCTGACTTCCGAGTGGGTCAGTTGCACCGAGTTGCGGGTGCTCGACCTCGGAGCGGGTAATGGCATGATGGCTGAACGTCTCCGCGGTATGGGTGTCGCCCGCATTATTGGAGCTGACGTCCTCTCGGAAGCTCGCGATGCCGCCTATCGCGACCGCCCTATGGCTTATGATGATTATGTTGTTGCTGACTTTACGAACTTGAGTGACGAGCGATGGGAAGAATTGGAAGAATGGTGTTTCGACTGCCTCACGTCAGTCGCCGCTCTCGGATTTGGTGATATTCCCCCGAGAGCGTTCTTTACGGCACTGAAGTTTCTCCGCACGGACGGCTGGGTTGCCTTTAACATCAAAGAGACGTTTCTCGATCATTCTGACGACACGGGCTTCTCGCGCTTTATTCGTGAGTTGATCTTCTCGGAATACCTGGACGTTTACCAGTTGGAACGTTATACCCATCGACTGTCCATGGAAGGTGTCCCACTGAAGTATTTCGCATTGGTGGGAAGATTGACGGATTCAATTCCGCTCGATTTCCTGGAGTCTATCGGGGTAGTCGATTGAGTGAATCGAACAGAGTTTGCACAGCTGTGTCAACTGTAAGCGACCAACGGAAGCGGGCCAATGTCTTGCGAACGGTAGCTCGCTGTAGTTGGCGGACCCCCGTTCAAGCCGGAGGTGGGATCCGCCGCCCCACGCACCTCGTATGACGAACACCGCCATTAGATCCTCTGCCAAAAACTTGTCCTTGCCACGCGGTGACGCGATTCGCATCCGCGGGGCGCGGACCCATAATCTGCAAAATATTGATCTGGATATCCCGCAGCACCAATTGGTCGTGCTCACCGGCCTCAGTGGCTCCGGCAAAAGTTCTCTGGCCTTTGACACCTTGCTGGCCGAAGGCCAGCGGCAATACCTGGAAAGCCTGTCCGTTTCCGAGCGGCAGTTCTTTGATCAGCTGCAGCGGCCCGATGTGGATTGCATCGAAGGTCTCCAGCCCACCATTGCCATCGATCAACATCCGGCCCGTCAAAATCCCCGCAGTACCGTGGCCACCATCACCGAAATCTACGATTTCCTGCGGGTGCTGATGGCGCGGACGGCGGAGATCGCTTGCCCGGATTGCCAAATACCCATCTCCCAACAGACGCCGGCCGAAATTCAAACCGCCATTGCCCAGTTGCCGGTAGACACCAAGGTGATGCTGCTGGCACCTATGGTCCGTGGCCGCACCGGGCAGCACGCCGAAATTATGGAACGGATTCGGCAGGAAGGTTTTGTGCGGGTGCGGATTGATGGGGCCACCTACGATGTGGAACAGGCTCCCCCGCTGCAGGCGACCGTGCGGCATCAGATCGAAGCGGTGGTGGACCGCCTGGTGATTCGCGAGGGCATCGAAAACCGACTGGCTGAATCGGTGCGCTTGGCCCTCAAGCATGGTGCGGGCAGCCTGCGCATTAGTTTCCGAGTGCCTGAGGCAGCCTCGTCCTGGCAGGAGCGGGTGTACAGCACCCTCTATGCCTGCCCCGCTTGCCACCGGAACCTAGAAGAAATCGAGCCGCGGACCTTCAGTTTTAACAGCCCCTATGGCGCTTGTCCTGGCTGCGATGGATTGGGTACCCGCGCCGAGGAAGACTCGAAAACGCAGACCGCGTGCCCCGCTTGCCAGGGGGCACGGCTACGGCCCGAGGCCCGCTCCTGCCGGCTGGGGGGCCTGGCCATCCAGCAAATTACGGCCCTATCCCTGACAGAGGTGAACGATTTTTTTACCTCGCTCACCTGGAGTCCCGCGCAGCAGCCGGTGGCGGAACCGCTGCTGGCCGAGATTCTCAAGCGGCTCCGTTTTTTGTTGCACAACGGCCTGGCTTACCTGGCCCTCAATCGGACCGCCGACACCCTCAGTGGGGGAGAACTGCAGCGGGTACGGCTGGCAACCGGTCTGGGATCGGGCTTGGTGGGGGTGCTGTATATTCTGGACGAGCCTTCGATTGGGCTGCACCCCCGCGATAACGACCAGCTAATCGCCTCCCTCCGCGACCTCCAGCAGCAAGGCAATACGGTCCTGGTGGTGGAACACGACCAGGACCTGATGCAGGCGGCCGATTGGTTGGTGGACATGGGGCCCGGCGCCGGCGACCAAGGTGGTACGGTCATCACCGCGGGCCCACCCCGGCAAGTGGCCCAGCACCCGCATTCGCTGACCGGTGGTTATTTAGCCGGCCGGCGGACCATACCCGTGCCCCAGCATCGTCGCCGCGTCACGAAGGCCAGCAGCCTCCGTCTCACCGGTGCCGAGTTGCATAACCTGCAGCAAGTGGACGTGGATGTTCCCCTGGGCACGCTCACCTGTGTCACGGGCGTGAGCGGTTCGGGTAAGAGTTCCCTAGTGATCGATACCTTGGCCCGCGCGGTGGCCGGTAAGTTGCAGGGGGCCACTGCCCCGCCGGGGCCCTATCGCGAGCTGGCGGGCAGCGACAAACTCGAGCGCTTGATCCATGTCGACCAAGCCCCCATCGGCCGCACGCCGCGCAGCAATCCGGCCACCTACACGGGCCTGTTTGACGGTATTCGTCAGCTCTTCGCGAGCACCAAAGCTGCCAAACAGTTGGGTTACAAGCGGGGCCGGTTTAGTTTCAATGCCGCGGGGGGCCGCTGTGACACCTGTCAGGGGCACGGTGTGCAGCGGATCGACATGCGTTTTTTGCCCGATCTATTCCTGCCCTGCCCCTCCTGCCAAGGCCGTCAGTTCAATCGACAAACCTTGGCCGTGCGCTTTCGTGACCAATCCATTGCCGATGTGCTGGCGATGAGCATTGACGAAGCCGTTGCTTTTTTTGCCAATCATCCGTTCCTGCATGGCATGCTGTCGTGCTTAGTCGAAGTAGGTTTGGGCTACGTGTCGCTGGGGCAGTCCGCCACCACCCTGTCTGGTGGCGAAGCCCAGCGGATCAAGTTGGCTGCTGAGTTGGGACGCCCGACAGCCGGCAACACGCTCTACATTCTGGATGAGCCCACCACGGGGCTGCATCCCGAGGATATTGCCCGCTTGCTGGGCGTTTTGCAAAAACTTGTCGAGCGCGGCCAGACAGTGCTCGTCATCGAACACAATCTGGACGTGATTAAAACGGCCGATTGGGTGATTGATCTGGGGCCCGAAGGCGGCGCAGGCGGTGGCCACATCGTGGCGGCCGGCACCCCGGAAGACATTGCCCAGTGCCCTGACAGTTACACTGGGCGCTGGCTAAAAAAGGTTTTGGAGTCGGGGGATTAGTCGCACCGCTCGACCGCCGTGGACATTGACCTTTTCTGGGTCCAGCTGCAGTAAGCGGATGCAAGCCAAAGACTGTGCGGCAAAGGCCTCGTTGAGTTCGATCAGGTCGACGTCCGCCAGTGTGAGCCCGGCCCGCTGCAGCCCTTTGTGGACGGCGGGTACCGGTCCGGTGCCCATCACGGCCGCATCCACACCGGCCACGGCTGTAGCGCGGATCCGCACCAGCGGCTTGAGCCCCAGGGCGCGGGCCTTTTCCTCACTCATCATCAGCAGTGCCGCAGCGCCGTCGTTCAAGGGTGAGCTGTTGCCGGCTGTCACCGTGCCGAGGCCCGGCATGAAGGCCGGTTTCAGATCGCCCAAGGTTTCCAGGCTGGCGTCGGGGCGGATGCATTGGTCCTGCTCGATAAGTGTGCGCTCTCCCGCTTCGTTCTGGCCCCACACGGGGATGATTTCGGCGGCAAACAGCCCGTCTGCTGTGGCGGCCGCGGCCTGCAGATGGCTTTGCAGGGCAAAGGCATCCTGTGCCTCGCGATCGATGCCTTGGGTTTGGGCGAGAAACTCCGCCGTAATTCCCATCTGCAGCGCGCCGCGGCTGGTAGCCTGAAACAGCTTGGGATTGAAGTCGATGCCCGTGTCCATGGGCACGTGCTGCATGTGCTCCAGGCCGCCGACAATGTGCACATCTTCCGCCCCCGCTACAATGGCGTGGCCCGCCTGGTTGACCGCTTGCAGGCTACTGCCGCAGAGGCGATTGACCGTGACCCCGGCGGCGGAACTGGGCAGATCCGCGATGAGCGATACGATGCGAGCAATATTAAAACCTTGTTCCTTATGTTGCTGCGTGTTGCCCAGCAGCACATCTTCAATTTCTGCCGGATCAATACCCGTGCGCTCCACCAGCGCCCGCACCACGGTCACGGCCAAGTCGTCCGCCCGCACGTGGCGGTAGACGCCCTTTTCGGGGTGCGCTCGTCCGATCGGGGTGCGACAACAGTCAACGATAACAGCGGATTTCATGGGTCGTCTCTGAGGTCGAGGGGGTCAGGTCAAGGGGGTCAGGCACATTTTTGCGGCGGCTATGCTGGTGTGGGTGACATCGCGGGACGCGCCGCAAAAATGAGCCAGACCCCGAGCCGGAGGCAGGCTCTGCCGCCTGGCGAAATGCGTTCCTGCTTGCTGTGCCATGCAACCTACCAGCACAACATACAAATGGTTTTCAAGTCTTTTCATCTTTTTTCCTAGACCTTGATCAAGCAAAGCTCGATCAAGGTCTAATCATAAAACTTGCCGTTGCCGCGGGCGGTTTCCAGGAGCAAGGCGGTTGGTTGAAAACGTTTCCCCAAGGCCTCGTAGGTGGCAAGTTTTTCCACAATCGCCGCGGCTCCTAGCGTGTCGGCCCAGTGAAAAAGCCCGCCGCGGAAGGGAGGAAAACCAATGCCGTAAATTAAGCCCAAATCAATATCGCGGACATCCTGGACAATGTCGTCTTCCAGCAAGCGGGTGGCTTCCAGCAAC
>CAMYJY010000148.1 GCA_947258835.1 uncultured Pirellulales bacterium | reverse complement strand
CCGGTTACGCCTGTTCAATCAGCGGGGCAAGGTCCTGGTCGCGGGTGGCGGGTGGCATCGGTTGGCGCTAGCCTACCGATGGGACGCAGTCACAAGAGGTTCCCCAAGAGCGGCCGGCAACCTCTGGCGGCTGCGCCGCCCAGGTAGGCTGCGCCAACCTGGGCTACCCCTATCCACGATTCAATTTTTCGCACCGCTAATCAACTGTCGCGCCTGAGCCGATGGGCGATAGCCCCGGTTCCGTGAAACGTGCCAGAACCGGGGCTATCGCCCACCGGCTCAGTTGTGTTGATTCGTGGAGGACGTTGTTTCCGTTGTTTCGTCGTGGTTCAAATGATTTCCACAAATATCTTGTACCTCTTTGGTTGCGGCTAAGCCGCGCTGGAGTTCCCCGAACCCCAGCGACCAACGGGAGCGGGCCATTGTCTTCCGAGCGGTAGCTCGCATTGGCTGGCGGCCCCCGTTCAAGCCGGGGGCAGGCACTGCCGCCCTGCCCTGCCCTGTCTTAGCGGGTGGTGGACTTGTCGCCTGAGAGCAGTTGGGCCAGTTCGGGCCCGTTGAGATCGCCGTCAAACACGGTCCATACGCGGCTTTTCTGCCGCAGTTTGACCATTTCGGCTTCGACTAATTCCTGCTGCCGCGCCTTGTTCAACTGCTCGCGAATTTCGGCTTGGGCCTCGGTGAAAGGCGTCCGCCCGGCAGTTTTGCGGTCGAGTACCCGCACAATATGGAATCCCTGCTTCGACTCCAAAATATTGCTCAGCTGGCCGACCTGCAGGGAGAACAGGGCTTCGTTCAGTACCTCCGAACGCAAGGCCCCCTTGGTCGTCCAGTCATGCAGACCGCCATTTTTTGCCGTATATCCATGCGATTTGGTCTTGGCCAGCTCCGTAAAGATGGCCCCCCGCATCCCCGGATTGGCCAGCACCTCTTTCCAAATCTCGTTCCCTAAATTCGCGCAGGCCTGCCAAGCAGCCTTCCGATTGCCGCCGACCCGGTCAAAGCGGATCGCCACCTCTTCCCATTTCACTTGGGCCGGATACTCATAGTCTTTGGCGTGTGCTTGATAGTAAGCCAGCATCTCTTCATGGGTCGCCGATTTGGCCTGGGGAGCCAGCTGGCGTAACCACTCGCCGGCAATCGTGCGTTCCACGAATTGGTGCTGCACATCACTGATTGAGATTTCGTTCTCTGCTAGTAGTTTTGCCAGGCCTCGACGATCCTGGACCTCCAGCATTTTGGCCAGCCGTGGGATTTCCATTTCTTCAAACGGTTTTACGAGGTTCTGCTCAATGGAGGGGATATTTTCCGCAGGGACTTTTCGTCTGAAATCGGCGTACAGCAACTTGGTGTCGATCAGCCCCAGCACTTGCTGGCGAAGAATTTGTCGGCGTACCTTTTCCACTTCTGAGGGAGGGATCCGCTCGCGATTGGCACGAATGATGTGATTCACTTGCCAGAGGATGTCGCTGGCCAACACGATTTGGCCATCCACGCGGGCTACAATTTCGCCGCCGGGCATCACTTGGGTGGCCGAGTTAACGGTTGTCTGGGGCGAGTGGGCCCGGAGCCAATTCCGGGTGACCGCTGCAGGCGTTGCAGCGCTTCCGGGCGACGGTGGTGGCTGGTTCGGATCGTAAATACCCCGCACTGGGGCGTCCGCGGGGTCGGCTACCGGTAGCGGAGGTGGGGCAAACGCCGGTTGAGCCAGTGCCACGCGGTGGCCGGAAAACGCGGCGGCCAGCAGCAAGACCCAACTGCAGGGGCGATAGCACCTCGTCAACCAGCCTAGCTGCCCAGAGGTTTGATGCGGACGAATTAGCACGTGCCTACTCACTATGAGGATGGACCTAGGATTGTTTCTCGTGGTCCCCCCGCCGAGAAAAAAGCAGGCGAATTCTAGTGGCTGATGTGGCACTCTTGCAAGAGCGATTTCAACTCGGAGAGAACCTGGTCGATATCCCTAACTTGTTTGCCCAAAGGGAGATAGGCGCTGCGGCCATCTGCCACACGCAGTTTGCCACCGTCCTGCAGTCGCAACTGCTCTAGTTTTTCCCGATCGGTATAGCTCAGTACGGCATATTGCCCTTCCAGGTGGATGGCATCAATTCCCCAGCCAAAGGCCCACAGCCGCAACAGGCACAGTTGCAGCAGTTGTTCCACCGCGGCCGGTAAGGGCCCAAAGCGATCGGCCAGCTCTCCGCGGAAATCTTCCAGCTGGACCCGGGTGGTCAGCTGGGCCAGACGGCGGTAGAGATCAATCTTGGTACGCATGTCTGCGACGTAGGAACGTGGGAAGTAAGCGGCGACCGGTAAGTCCAGCGCCACGTCCACCGATTCCACGGGTGGCAAGTGCTGCAGTTGGCGGACTGCTTTCTCCAGCAGTGCGCAGTACAATTCATAACCCACGGTGGCAATGTGGCCACTTTGCTGAGTCCCCAAAAGATTTCCAGCGCCGCGCAACTCCAGATCGCGCATGGCCAAGGCAAAGCCGGCCCCCATCTGGCTAAATTCTTCAATCGCACGGAGTCGACGCGCGGACTCCGGTGACAGGTGCCGATCTGCGTCGACCAGCAAATAGCAGTACGCGCGGTGCTTGTAGCGCCCCACGCGGCCACGCAGTTGATGCAGATCGGCCAAGCCATAACGGTCCGCGTCGTCAATGAACATCGTGTTGGCATTCGGGATATCCATGCCGCTTTCAATAATGGTGGTGGCCAGCAGGATATCAAATTCATGGCGGACAAAACCCAGGATGACTTTTTCCAATTCCGCTTCGGGCATTTGCCCGTGCCCCACCCCCAGGGTGGCTTCGGGGATAATCCGCTGCAGGCGGTGGGCCACTGCCTGGATGTCGTGGACGCGGTTGTGCACAAAAAACGCTTGGCCATCCCGATTGAGTTCTCGCAGCAGCGCCTGGCGGATCAACTGGTCGTCACAGGGGGCAATTCTGGTTTCCACCGCCAAACGATCGGCGGGAGGCGTTTCCAAATTGGAGATATTGCGGACTCCCAGCAGCGACATGTGCAGCGTGCGGGGGATGGGCGTGGCGGTCATCGTCAGCACGTCCACGCTGGCCCGCAGCGCTTTGAGCCGCTCTTTCACGGCCACTCCAAAACGCTGCTCTTCATCGATGATGACCAGTCCTAGATTCTGAAATTGCACGTCGGGCGATACCAACCGATGCGTGCCAATCAATAAATCGATTTGCCCTGCGGCAGCGCGGGCCACAATTTCCCGCTGCGCCCGCTTGGTAGAAAAGCGGGAGAGGGAGGCGATCTCGAAGGGGAATTCGGCCATGCGGGCGGCGAACGTGCGCTGGTGCTGCTCGGCGAGCACGGTGGTGGGGACGAGCACCGCCACCTGATAGCCCGCGTCGATGGCCTTGAACGCGGCGCGGATGGCCACTTCGGTCTTGCCAAAGCCCACGTCACCACAGAGCAGGCGGTCCATGGGTTTGGCCTGCTGCATGTCGTCCTTGATCGACTCCAGAGCAGTCAGCTGATCGGGGGTTTCCGGGTACGGGAAAGCGGCGTCGAATTCTTGTTGCCAATGGCTGTCCGCGGGGAAGGCGATGCCTGGGCGGGCGCTGCGCGCCGCCTGCAGTTCCAGCATCTCCACGGCCAGGTCGGTCACAGCCTGTTCGGCCGACTTTTTTTGTCGCAACCACGATTTCCCACCAATCCGCGCCAGGGAAGGCTTGGCCTTTCTCCCACCAACGTATTTCTGCACCAGGTCGATTTTGCTGGTCGGGACGTAGATCCGCGTGCCGCCGTGGAATTCAAGCTCCAAATGTTCCGCGGCACCGCCCTCTTTTTCCAGCAACTTCAAGCCCCGATAACGGCCAATGCCGTGGGCCACATGCACGACCAAGTCGCCTTCGCGAAGCTGGAGAAAGCTGTCGATGGCCCGCCCGGTACGGCGCTGCGCGGGGCGGGCCATTTCTGCGCGCTGAAACATTTCGCCCGCACTCAGCAAGACCACGTTCTCGCTGACTATGCGAAAACCCTGGCTGAGGCGACCGAGGACGAATTGCAGGCGGTTCTCTTGCACCAAACGGGTCGTGCCGAATAACTCCCCCAGCCGTTCCGCCTCGGCTGCGGTCTCCGCCACCACATACACCTCCGCTTCCGCAGCAATGGCGTCCAGCTCTTCCCGCACCTGCTGCACCTTGCCGCTAAAGCGTTCGACCGACTCAAACTGGCAGTGGACCGTGGTTTCCCCGGAGCCGGTGGGTATTCCCCCCGCAGTCACGGTCGGAAACTTGGAAATCTCGCGGAAGACGGTATTGGTGGCAAAGATGTCCGCTGGATTTTCTAAACGCCGGTGGTAGTACCGCCCCTCTTCCTGGAGTTGGGTGGGTTCGATCAGCAGAAACCAACTGTTCTCCGGCAAGTAGCTGGCTAGGTGGGTCCGCTGGGGGGCCTGGGGGGGGACGAAGGTCCAGGTGACCGTTTTTAGCGTGGCGAGACTCCGCTGGGTGGCTACGTCAAAAGTCCGTAGGGATTCGATTTCATCCCCCCAGAACTCCAGCCGTACTGGATGCTCCGCGGCAGGGGGAAATACGTCCAAAATGCCGCCCCGCAGCGAAAATTCCCCCGGCAACTCAATGGCCGTGGCGCTCACGCAGCCCTGCTCGGCGAGCCATGTGGTCACGTCCGACGGGGACACGCGATCCCCCACGGAGAAGACGCGGGTGGCCAAGTCCGCGGGACTGGGCACGGGCTGCAGCAGACTTTGCATGGCCGTTACGATGCAACGCGGTGGGGTCGTGGGATCGCCGCCGGCCGCGCCCGGCTGCAATCGCTGCAGCAGCCTCAGGCGCTCACCATAGATCTGGTCGTGCAGGACATGTTCGGTAGTTTCCCAGGGCGGGAACGCGTCCGCGGGGATGGCACTGAACAGGGCCCAGTCGTCCACCCAGGCATCCAAGTCCCGTGCGTGCGGCAAGACCACCACGAGTGGCCCGGGGCTCGCCCGCAAGAGCCCGCTAGCCACCAGCGCGCAGGAGGCACCCCAGACACCACCCAACGTACCGCCCTCCTGAGCGCGGAGGCTGGCGAGAACGCGGGCGAAATCTTGCTGCTGCTCAAGTTCAGCGGCCAACGTGCGGAGCCGCTCAGCGGCCGTGGCCATGTCGACGTTATCCATAAGCGCTAGGCCTGATTGTAACCGATCGCTGGCTCGAAGGCGAACTCAGGACCTGCCCCCGGGAACGCACCTCGCGGTTTGCAGCAGGCATGGCATGATTCCACGTCCTTCCCGACATGATTCCACGTCATTCCCGCGGAGGCGGGAATCCAGTAGCAGACGCAGGTTGTCTAGATTCCCGCCTTCGCGGGAATGACGTAGGGGAGCGAAGGGAATGACGTAGGGGAGCGAAGGGAATGACGTAGGGGGTTCCGACACCGCAGTAACGACTGTGCTAGCTGGAGCGATCGACCGGATTCTTTGCTTTCCAGCGGATCTTCCAAGGGCGGCCAGCTTGGTCGAGGCAGGGCGGGCACGAGCCGATAGGACGTTCTAGGCGAGCGGTCCGCCCGCGTGTGCTGCTGGCGGCGAGGCGCGGGCCCCCTGGTACACGACGTTCACCTGACGCATGGCCGGAGTGGCTCCTATGTGGCGATCCCTGTTCTTAGCGGTGGGTGCTTATATTTGTCTGCTGGGTGTGGAAGCGCTAGCACTGGAAAAGGCCATTTTGAAGAGGCCGGACCAGGATCCGCTGAACCAGCAAGCACAGCAAGAAGTGGTGCCGCCGGACTGGGCTCCCTGGAGCTTGATGGGGGGTGGGGCCATTGTCTTACTGTACTCATTCAGCATCCCGCGGCGGAATCAGGGCTAGAGCGGCTTACCAACAGTGGTGGTTGTCGCCCCCGCGCAAACCGAGGGGAGCCACGCAGTGCGACCCGGCGACACCACCAGGCATTTTCGAAATTTGCGATAGTCCCTGGTCGGCCGGTTTCGCTGGCGGTTTCCTCACGAATCGGTGTCCAGCTCGCCGATTTGGGCGATTTTTTGTAATACTTCAGCCATCTGCAGTAGGCAGGTCGTAAGAGCAACTGCCATCATACGTTACGTCCTGTGCCAGCTGGCCCTTCGAAGTTACTCTCAGGATTAAACATATCCTCAAGGGGCAGTTGCACTTACGACCGATCTTTCGAGTAGGCTGCGTCATTTGGCTGAATAGTAACGATTTTTCCGTTCCCGAGGGGGGCAATCCTTGTCTTCTGTCGGCCCGTGCGTTTAGGATAAACTCAGTAGTTCCAAATTTGGCCAATGAAGCCGAGTGCGGGCAAAGTGCTAGCTGCCAAAAGCGCTGGTTCCCGGGCGGCTGATTGCCCCGGGCCCTGGCGGGAACGGGCGGGAATTTGGAAGTACTGAAACTACTTATAAGCGGCAGCCCTGTAATGCAATAAGGTGATGTGATGGCAACAATTTCCAACTCCCACAGCGCAGCAACTCCCACCCAGCGGGCGACCGAATTAACCACGGGGGCGGACATCGTCATCCAATCCCTGGTAAATCTGGGTGTGGAGACCATTTTTGCCTATCCGGGCGGCTGCAGTATGCCCTTGCATCAGTCGCTGATACGCTTTCAAGACAAACTCCGCACCATTTTGCCGCGTCACGAACAGGGGGGTGGTTTTGCCGCTCAGGGCGTGGCCCGCAGCACGGGGGAAGTCGGTGTCTGCATGGCGACCAGCGGTCCCGGTGCCACCAATCTGGTGACGGCCATTGCCGACGCCAAGCTGGACAGCATTCCGCTGGTGGCGATCAGCGCGCAGGTTCCGGTCAAGGCGATTGGTACCGATGCCTTCCAAGAGACGCCCATTGTCGAGGTCTGCCGGGGGATTACCAAACACCATTACCTGGTGACGAAGGTTGAAGATTTAGCCCGGGTGATCAAGGAGGCATTTTTAATTGCCGCCACCGGTCGGCCGGGGCCGGTCCTGATCGATATCCCCAAGAGTGTGCAGCTGGAATCGTGTGTCCCCGATTACGACCCCCCACTCAACCTGCCTGGTTATACCTTTGAAAAACCGCGGGCAAAGCCGGAGCAAATCAACCAGATTGTCGCCGCGATTCGTCTCGCCAAGCGGCCCGTGATTTACGCGGGAGGGGGCATCGTGTTGGCGGAGGCCAGCGAAGCGCTGCGGAAGTTCGTGCGGAAGACGGGCATTCCCACGACCACCACCGTGATGGGGCTGGGGGTGTTTCCCGGCACCGATCCGCTGTCGCTGGATATGCTGGGGATGCACGGGTCCGTGTATGCCAACTACGCCGTCGATGAGGCCGATTTGCTCATCGCTCTAGGAGTCCGCTTCGATGACCGGGTGACCGGCAAGGTCGAGGAATTTTGCAAGCATGGAAAAATCATCCACGTGGATGTGGACGCCTCCGAACTGAATAAAAATAAGCCTACCCACATCCCCATCTGCAGCGACGTGAAATTCGTCCTGGAGGAACTCAATCGGATTGTGGAGCCCCCGGAGGATATCTCCGCCTGGGTCCAGCAGTGCCAGCAATGGAAGCAGGAAGAACCGTTTAAGTTTGATACCAGCTACCCGGGCATCACCCAACAACTGGCGATTCAGGAGCTGTGGAAACTCACTGCCGAGAGGGATCCCATCATTTCCGTGGGTGTGGGGCAGCATCAGATGTGGGCCGCGCAGTATTTTAAGTTCTCACAGCCGCGGAGGTGGCTGAGCAGCAGTGGCCTGGGGACGATGGGTTTTGGACTGCCGGCGGCGATGGGGGCCCAGGTCGCCAATCCGGATCGGCTGGTCATCGACATCGATGGCGATGGCAGTTACTTGATGAATATCCAAGAGATGGCAACCTGCCTCTGCGAGAAAATTCCCGTCAAGGTTTTACTGCTCAACAACCAGCACCTGGGCATGGTGGTGCAGTGGGAAGACCGTTTTATGCAGGGTACCAGGGCCCATACCTATCTCGGCCCGGTGGATAACCCGGAGGCCCGTGGCCAAGGCGATGGCATCAGTCCTCCCCAGCGGTATCCGAATTTCGTGGACGTGGCCCGCGGTTTTGGCTGGGGTGCCAGCTACATCAAAGACCGCGCGGATTTGGTGCCGGCCTTGGAGGCCATGATCGATTACGACGGCCCCTACCTGCTGGATGTGGAAGTTCCCTATCAGGAACACGTGTTGCCCATGATCCCCGGAGGCCACACCGTCAAGGATATTATTAAGGAGTAGGGTCTGGCGGCAAAGCCGCCAGACCCTGTGAGTTACCTGGTTCGCTTCTGTGGGGCGCTCGAGTTCGTGTATTAGCGAAGCTGCACACCGATGCGGGCGCGGAAACGCACTTCACAGGTT
>CAMYJY010000147.1:7351-11597 GCA_947258835.1 uncultured Pirellulales bacterium | reverse complement strand
TAGCAATCTTGCTGAGTACGGCGAATCTGATATATTCCCCATCGCTTTTAAACTTCTCGTCTCCAAATTTTCAATAGGGGCCACTCATGATTGGTTCACGCGAATGCGTTGCGCTGGCGTTGCTCTTTGGTGCTTTAGGTAGTGGCTGTGCTTCGGTGGTCAGTGGTCGGCATGCGGAGGTCGAAGTCTTCAGCAACGTACCTGGGGCACTGGTGACGATTCATGACAAGCATGGTAAGCTCGTGGGCACCACCGCGACACCGGGCACCATGGCGCTGCGCCGGCAGCGTGGGCTGTTTCGCCCCCAAGGTTACACGGCCACGATCGCTGCCCAAGGTTACCAGGCCGAGCGATTCGAGATTCAACAGAAGATCAACCCATGGGTTTACGGCAACCTCGGCTTCCTCCAGCTGGGGCTGATCGGCTGGGCCGTTGACCACGCCACGGGCGCTGTTTGGCAACCCGCCAAGTCGACCCACTATAGCGAACTGACACCCATCAACGGCACAATATGAAATCAGTGGAATCACGTCGCGCAGCCCTAGACAGCTTGCGCACAGCGCTGGAGCACGCATGCCGCCCTCACAAACTATCGCACCAGCGATACGATCAGACGCACGAGCTGTTTGAGCAATCCAGCAATCAGCAGCGACTCATCCTTAAGTGGCTCCAAGACTTGATCTTGTCAAATTATGCCGGCTTGGATCCGCTCAAGATCCTCAGCGTCGGATGTGGGAGTGGGATTCTTGATAATCCGCTGATCGAATCGATCGCGACAACGTCTCGGCGCGTCGAATACACGGGAATCGACCCGAACGCAGTCGCTTGTCGGCGTTTTCAGGAGGCGTTTGACAATCAAAAACTTCCACATGTCCGACTCGATCTCCGGGAACAGGATATCGAATCGCTGACGTCTCACGATCGTTTTCATATCATCCATGTGGTCCATTCGCTATACTACTTTGACGATCCTGAGCACACCCTGGACCGCTTGCTGGGGTTGCTGGCTCCCGGCGGAATGGTGGCAGTCGTCCAAGCTCCCGCAGCAGAATTGAATCAGTTGGCAAAGTGTTTTTGGACACATCATGAGGAAAACGATATCTGGTTTAGTGACTGCCTCGCCGACCATCTGACGAGACGCCACCTGGCATTCTCCAGGCAGCGTATTGACGGCGAGGTCGACGTTGCGCGTTGTTTCGAGGCGGATTGTCCACGCGGAGAAATGATGCTCGATTTCATCACACAAAGCAATTGCCGGCAGCTCGAGGACGACCTGCTGCAGCTGTGCCTGAGCTTCCTCCGCTCCATCAGCCGTCGGGAGAATGGTCGCCTGCTGGTGGCTCATCCTGCCGACGCCTTCGTCATCGCGCAGCCAGCTCCGGATACCGTCTCCTCGGAGCTTGTTAGCCGAGAATTTTGAACCACGACGAAACAACGGAAACAACGGAAACAACGAATCAACAAACGAAGAATAAGTTCCTGCTGGTCGTCGCATTCGCTGTGGTTCCTTTGCTGCCGCAGGAATGGCTGAGAAAGCACTACCGCAGCTTGTAGTCAGAGATGGACTTGGCCAACCCACCGAAGAAAATCAACCACACCCTTTGCGGGAATCGCCACATTCCGCTGCTGGCGTCGATACAGCTCCGCAAATGGTCGCCCATATGCGGATCCGCTAGCATGCTGTCTAGGGAAATGGAGTCATCAAATAAGCACCGCTGGAGGTAACGCTCCGCCGTATCGCGATCATCCAGGTCGACTCGGCCTTCGTAGTCGATGGACCAGTACTGGAGCTCCGCCGCGTCCACTTGCGCCTGCAGCACTTGGATGAGTTGCTCTCCGGTACTGAATGGGACCGCTTGGTCGGACCCCAGACTTTGCAGGTACCGATCGTGAAATTTGACATAGTGTGACTGCTGGCTCGCGTGCGCGATGAACCCGAGACCCGTGGTCTCCACCGCCGCCAACATGCGATCGATGGCCACTTCAAGTTCACGCTCGGGAACGCAGTACAGCGCGTGGATTGCCCACGCAACGGCGTAGCGGGAAGTGGTGGGCTGGAATTGCTGAATTGTGCACAGGTGTTCCTCGGCCGGTTCGAACGGACCGGCCAACTGCTGGCGCGCGGTGCGGATGGAGAAGTCCGATGGATCCAGTAGAGAATACTTGACAGCAAGGTTGGGATCCTGCTGGAGTCCGCCGAATTCCAGCAGGGCGGCGGGGAATTGGCCGCTGCCGCAGGCAATGTCGAGCAGGCGGATTTCGGGCCCGTATCGCTGTGCTAGTTCTTGAAAGACGGGTAGCCAGGCAAGTTCTTCCGCGAGTAAGCGGTAGTCGGTAGCGGCGAGTCGATAAAACGCCTCCATTCCCCCACGTCCAGCTTCACTCCAATGCCGGCAACTTCTCTTAAAGGTGTCGGTTTGTGTGTCACTTTGCATTGGTAGTCTCCTTGCAGTCCTTCCAAATTCCCGTCCGTTCCCGCCGGGGCCTGGAGCGATGAGCCGCCGGGGAACCGCCGCTTTGGGCAGCTAACGCCCGCACCCGGCTTCATCGGCCAAATTTGGAACGACGGACTTTCACTGAGAGTTGGCGAAATTGCTCCAGATACCTACTGCGAAAACAGAACAGGATTCAGAGGTGTGTTGATGACTTGCCCCGGTTCGACGCCGGGCATGAAGCGACGCCAGTCCCCATTGACCATGTGTGGGGCGTCAATCACGCGTGCACCATCCTCAAAATACGTCGTGGCCAGCACCATGCGAGGTGTGGTTGTCCGATTGGGCCCGGCAGTGTGAAAACTCAGGTTGTGGTGAAAGCTGACCTCTCCCAGCTCGAACGGACCCAAGTCAACCTCGATGCCGCGGTCACGGAGCCGTTCGTTCACTCGCCGATCGTAGCTGGTGTCGAATTTATTGAATGGGATGTCCTCGACGAGTTCGACAACATCCAGGCCCTGGGCAAACCCCAAAGGCCCCATGGAGTCGGGTATCTCCTGCAAGGGTATCCACACCGTGCAGACATTCTGGGTGGCAATGGGAAAATGGTGGCCGTCGTAATGCCACGGAGTTCGTCCACAGCCAGGCTGTTTGGACAAGCCATTGTCGTGGTACAGCCGCACCGCCGCGACATCAAGCAGCTCGGCGGCCAGCCTTGCCAAGCGCGTGCTGAAGACAAACGCCCGCACCAGCTGGTTTTGCTCCCACATCATTTCCAGGCTGCCAAAGCGATGTCCCAGCTGGTCGCTTTGCTGCTGGAACATCGCCGCCAGTTCCTGACGCAGCAGTGTGAGAGCGCCGGGCGACAGCACGCTCTTGAGCTTGATATAACCGTGACACCGGAAATATTCGACCTGAGTCTGGGAGAGATGGAAAGGCTGGCTAAGTTCTTGGGCGAGCGTGGCCCGGTCCGGTGTCGGGTGAGGCATAGGCTCCGGCAGGTCGATCCGTGGTTTTTCGCCTGCGTCCGATTCGTTTTCGGCCAGGGACATGTACCACTCCCACCATTGTTGGTTGTCTTGGTCCCATTCCAGGCCGATTTCCGTCGACTGAGCATGGTTGGCGGAAAGATACTGCTGGCTTGATTTCGCGTTGTCTGGCATGGCTCTTCCTGGGTTACCGCGCAGGTGGCTGTGTCCTCCAGCTTCCAATGTATGGGGGCTGTGGCTCGAGCACCAGGCCACGACCTCCGTCCAAAAAGCCGCACGGGACCCCTTGTTGCTTTCGTACGCCCCGTTCGCAAGTTGCACGGATGGGCGCCGACCAGAGCGGCAAGATGGTCGAAATTTCCTAGTATGCGAACAAGAGGCCTATGGTTACAAACGATGGAATGGTGGCCATGTCTAGGCCACTTACGCCTGGTGCCAGGAGTGAGGGAATCGGAAGTCGGTCGTAAATGCCCGTGCTGCTCGGTTGTGTGCCGTGAGCAAGTCGGATAGACTGCGGCATACCGGCTTCCGTCCAAGGTAACGTTCCACTCATCCTGAGGGTTTTGGGCGCGCAGGATAGCTAGCGCCCGCACAACCCATACCGATTGGAGCCTTGATGTCTGGTGAACTTTGTGAGTTGACGCTTCTCGATCAAGAGCCTGGATGCGAATCTTTTTTGGATGAAGTTCTGCTGGGTTTGCGACAGACTCCGAAGACGCTGCCCTGCAAGTACTTCTACGACGAGCGGGGCGCATACCTGTTCGACCAGATCTGCGATCTGGACGAGTACTATCTGACTCGGACCGAGTTGGCCATTATGGAGCG
>CAMYJY010000147.1:0-7328 GCA_947258835.1 uncultured Pirellulales bacterium | reverse complement strand
GCGCAAATCGGACCTGGTGTGATGCTGGTCGAGTATGGTAGCGGCAGTAGTGTTAAAACGCGTATCTTGCTCGATCACTTACAGGCGATCGACGCGTATGTTCCCGTCGACATTTCACGAGATCATTTGCAGCAAACGAGCCGCAACCTGGCGAGGGCCTATCCCGGGCTCGAAGTGTTGCCGGTATGTGCCGATTTTACCGCCGAGTTTGACCTGCCGATCCCGCTCACGGAGCCCACGCACTGCGCGGTGTATTTTCCGGGTTCGACGATTGGCAACTTTGCACCGGAGGAGGCCGAGCGCATCTTGTTGCAGATCGCGACACTCTGTGGGACTGGCGGCGGACTCCTCATCGGCATCGATCTGCAAAAGGATCCCCAAATCCTGGAAGCCGCTTACAACGACTCCCGGGGAGTCACCGCCGAGTTCAACCAAAACCTCCTGCGGCGTATCAATTGGGAGTTGGCCGGTGACTTTCAGCTGGATGCGTTCCAGCATGTCGCAACCTACAACAATGCGCAAGGTCGCATTGAGATCTCGCTGCGGAGCCTGTGCGACCAGGTTGTCGCGATTTCCGGACAAACGTTTGCTTTCTCCGCAAACGAGTTGATTTGCACCGAGCACTCGCACAAGTATACCGTCGCCGGATTCTCGCGATTGGCCGCCCGGGCAGGGTTTACGCTCAGCGAGCAATGGATGGACGATGAGCAACGCGTCGCGGTGCTGCATTTTGCCGTTTTGGACTGAAATCTGAACAGCCGCATGGCGATGCAGATCAGGTCACCCAGGTATTTGGCCAGGTCCGCGGCTATTCCACACTGATCGCGTTCGGCTTGCGTGTCAAAAGTTCACCCCATCGCGGCCTGCGCGAAAAAGAAGCGTTACTACAATCAAAACGTTCCCACCCTTTCCTGGGGGCCGTCCGGCGGGGCCTGCTTCTTCGCTACGCTCGGCAGCAGACCCCGCCGGTTTGTTAACGGAGGGTTTTTCTGCGTCGTCCGGGTGGGGTTTTGCCTGGGCCTGGGGCGGGTTTGGGGCCCCAGTGGTATTGCTCCGTACTATCGTCGTCGTCGTTACCAGGCGGGTTCAACGGCATCATTGCGAGTCCTGTCCCCCCCATGTGGCCCTGTCGTTGTCGATATTGTTCCCATAGTTCGTTATATTCCGCCGGGGCGACGCAAATAAGAGTTTCGCTCTCATCATATTTAATTTTGCTACTCTTGATTAAATGCAGGTGATAAACCAACAGTGAGGATATTTTCAAGAGTAAAAAAACCCAACCCGCTTTTGAGAGCACCAAAAGGATCTGGTGAATTTGGAGCACCAAGAAGGCCTAGCAAAAAAAATGGCACTTATGATGCGGTTTTCTCAGTGAACGTTTATGGCGTTGGGCAGATGAGAACTTACCCATCAACAGCCAAATGGAGTCGCTTCGCTGGAATCTTCGATCACGCGGCAGGTAAAAACTTACCTGCCGCTCGCCTATTACCTGGGCCCGAAGCAGCCAGGCAGTTGTCCCAGAGTAAAGGGCAGTCGAGCTCGGGGTAGAATGTTTGAGAAGTCTTTTGGTCTTTGCTCCTTTTGATGTTTGCAACGCGGAGCTTCCCTATAAAGCCTGGGCTCGTGTTTCTCAAAGCCTCGAACAGCCCACGGAATTGCGTTAGAGTTTGAGACGGCCCCGCCAGCCTATCGTAGTGCTGGCGGGGCCGCCTGTGATGTTTAGAAAAGCGGTTTTCAGCTCACCACTGGTGATTCAAAAGGACGTCCGTTTCGGCTGGGCCGGTGATGAGAACGCGACGTTTCATGCGTCAGGTGTGTTGATGCCGAACCGCTGTTGCAGGTCTTTGCCAAATTCTTCGAGTGGCCGGTGGTCGCCCGCCTGATAAGCGTCGATGCCGACTTGTACCGCCGCGACTTCACGGGCTTCGGCGGCGATCTTCTCCACGAAGGCATTCACATCGCCGTGGAATTCGGTGAGTGTTTGATAGGCCTCATCAGATATTTCGATTTGCTTACTCATACGGTCACTCCACCCGTTCTCCCTCCAGCTCATAAATGGCCACGACCGTACCGTCAAATTCTTGCACGTTGAGTTGAAACGTGCCTTCGACGGCGACGGGACGGATGGTGTACTCCGCCGTTTTCCCAGGTTGCATCCGCACCATAATGCAATCAAACAGGGCGGCGCCCGGGCCGAAGCAGCACTCCAGGTTGTCGCGGACCAGGACAAACTGCGTCAGGCCCCTTTTTTTGAGCGTGGGGTAAATATAACCCCGGATGCGGATCCGTTGGCCAAAGAGTTGTTCGATGGCCGGCGTCAGCAAATGACGCGCGAAAGTCGTCCCCGCGGGGATCTCGAATTTGATGTTGTCGAAGGTTTTATCCAGCAGGCGCTGCCGCAGCGGAACGGAAGCCTGCGCGGGGCTGGCGGTGGGTGCGTCACTGCTGGCCGCTCGCTCACAGCCACTGGCGAGACAAATCCACAGGGCCAGCCAGGTCAGGAGTCGCTGCGAGTGGTGTGGACAAGGCGCGGCAGTCATTGGATGTAGTCGGCCTCCAGCGAGTACACGGGGCGCTGTGGGTGCTGGGTGGGGTGCGGGTGGATGATCAACTTCCCACCCAAACGGAATAGGCCGCCGGCATAGTCCGTGGTTCGATTTTCCGCCAGCTTGACCGCGATCTGGTCGTAGTATTTTACGTCTGCCAGATCACCGAAACAGCACTGGTTGTTGTCGCGAACCAAGAGAAACATATTTACGTTTTTCCGCACGGGGGTACCGTTATGGGAGCGATGTGTGCCGGGCCGCATGTAGCCTTTGACAAAAACTCGTTGTTGGTCCAGCGACTGTATGTCCGGGGGAATGACTTTGCCACCACGTTCTTCCACCTGATCGGGCCGTAATTTGTGGAAGGAAATACGGGTGTACCCCTCAGGAACCTCGGTGGCATGGACCACACTGGCGTAGCCCAGTCCGCCGAGCAGCCCGATGGTCGATAGGATCAGCCCGGCGAGTGCCGCCGGTTGGCCACTGAGTTGATTGGGCATGGAGCGGATTTTCTTCCAGGCCAGGCCCCCTGTGACGACGCCCAGCAGCGGCAGCGGGGTCAACAGCAGCGCGGCATACAGGCTGTCACCACCGACCACAAACAGCAGCCAGGACAGGATGCCAAAGATGGCGGATGCAATGGCGCCCGTGCTCAGTGGCCGGTACTCGAAATCGTTGGTGTCAGTGGGCGTGTGTATCACGGTGGCACGGTTCATGGTTGTTGCGGGGGGTTGCGCTGGTCTGGCGTGTCGTGGGAAGCTGCCAAGGGCTCTTGTGTCGCACGCACGTCGGCTCCGCGTAGCAAGAGGGCCAAGATGCCAAGGAGCAGCACACCGGCGATGATCGGAATCCCAATCAAGACCAGCGGACCAGGGGCCTCGGGCGGGGCTCCGTTATTGTCTGGGCTTTGTGGCACGGAGGACATGTCCGCCGGTGTTTCGGGCGCTTGCTGGGGGGCAGTACGCGAGGGTTCTGGCTGCGCGGTGCCTGCCTGCGGTGGGGAGGAGGCGGTGCTGGGTTCGGCTGCGGATTGAGTCAGGCCGCGGGCAAACAGGCCGAAGGCCATGTACTTGCGGGTCCGCTGGACGCAGGCGGGATCAATGCTCTCCAGCTCCACCAACGCGGCTTGGGCCCGCGGGCCCACCGCGCCCGGTTGCTCGGCCGCATGCAGCAGATAAGAAACTACCGGTTGGCGGATCCAACCGTCCGGGGCGGACTCCCGGAAGAGGGCGACCAGTTTGTTCAGCACGCTCCAATCCTCCCACCGCGCCAAATCCGGGACGACCTGGTCGGCGATTTCTGGGTTGTCGAGCAAGAGTCGTATGGCGGCCAGCAGTTGTGGGCGGGGTAGTACGTCGGTTTCTTCGCCGTGAAAACGCAAAGCCATTAAGGCCGCATACAGATGGCTATATTCGACTGCCGGATTTTTCAGGAACTTATTTTCGATCAGCGGTAAGCCGTCCGCACCCCGCAGCTTCAAATAGGCCGCGATCAGCGCATCGAGACACTGCCGCTGGCGCCGCACATCGGCCCGCAGCAACTCATCGACCAGCGCTGTCCCCACGGCGGGACCGGTCTGGCCCCACGTTGCCAGCAGTACGGCCACGCCTGGCTGGAGCAGCTGATAATCGTACAGCAGTAGCGACTCGAGCCGCTGGGCATCGGCCGCTTGTCCACAAACTCCCAGCATCGTCAAATACAGCCGGCGACGCGTGGGGCCCACTTGGGGATCTTCAATCCAAGTCAGAAGCTGCTCGCGATCCATGTGATCCGCGAGGGCCATGACTTCGGCGTACGGCGCGCGGGCAAACTCGTCGTAGGCGTCTTGCGCCAGGAGGGGGTCGGCATCCTCGAAATACCGCTGGAAATAAACCAGCCGCTCTGCTCCTTTGGCGGGCAGCGTGGGCAACCGCAACACATAGTCCACGCCCCGGGGTGAGAGCGGCAGAGGCGTTGTCCAGTCCATACTGGGTGGCGGACTGGGCGTGGGCTCCTCCTGGGGTGCCAGACCGGCGAAGGTCTGGGCATGAATTAAAAACCGCTGTGGACTACCCTCACCGCTACCAAAATAGACTACTTTGATGGTTTCCAACTCCCCGGCATGTTGCGCACCCCGGAGTACTTTTTCCACGCGGAATGTGGCCAGCCCCGCCTCGGTATCCAGCGGGTCAAATTCTGTGGGGTCAAAATCAGCACCCTCCTCCGCCGCAGGGGCAGCGTGCACGAGTCGGGCAATCACACTGACCTCGGCCGCGGCAATTTCCTCGCTCAGCGTTTGCTGCGTGGCACTGCAAAAAGGGCAAGCCACTACGGCGGTGGGCCACCACGCCAGTGCTAGGGCTACTACGAGTTGACACCATACTGGAGGTATCCAGCGGCCAGAGCGGGTAGCAGTACCAAGTGGTTTTGCATCGTGCATCAAGAGCCGGTACCGGAGCCATACTGGAGGTATCCAGCGGCCAGAGCGGGTAGCAGTACCAAGCGGTTTTGCATCGTGCATCAAAACGTGCATTAGATTGTTCATCTTGTTCTTATCTGCCTCCGCCGCCCAGCGCCCGGCCTACGTCGGTGCGATAGGCGGTTAGCGCTGGCAAAAAACCCACCAGTGTGGCAAACAGCACCAGGGCCGGAATCAAGAGTCCTTCTTGCCAGCTGAATTCCCAGAATTTAAGCGTGATTCCCGAGTGGCTCTCCACGTAGGGACCGGCCATTCCCAGCACGAGGTGTCCCAGCAGCAGGCCGGCCACACCGCCGCACAGGGCCAGCAGAATGGACTCCACTAAAATGATCGCCATGACCGCCTGCCGGCTGGCGCCCAGGGCTCGCATGACACCGATATCGTGGCTGCGTTCGCTCATCGAATTGTAGATGCTAACCAGGATACTGATTCCGGCCACTGCACCACAAAGCCCGGCATGACGGCCACGGCCGTGCGATCTTGGCCTTTATTGATCGCGTTATCCAAAAACATCATGGCCGGTTCACTTTGGCAGCGGACCAGGATGGAGGTAACTTCTCGCTGGGCCTCTGGTAGCGGGGCCAGCCCTAGGTTGGGGTCGTCCGGGTCGATGTGGTCTGGAGCGATGGTTTCGGCCGTGGTCCGTGTGCTACCATCCGCGGCGGGCAGGGCGTGGCCATCGAGCAAATAAAAGCCTTCGAGGTTGGCAAAAATGGCTCGATCATTGGCCGTGCCGGTAGGTGCCAGGATTCCCACGATGGTGAACTCGATATGTCGGTCGCCGTCGGCGGTCATGCCGTGGGTGGGTTGAAATGTGTCACCCACTTGCAGCCCCGTGCGCGCGGCCACCACCGATCCCAGCACGGCCTCAAAGAAATGATCGGCGCGAAAATTTCGTCCCGCGCGAAACTGATAGCGTTTGTCCGAGCCATCCGCATGGGCGCCGTAGGCCAGTTTATCGAACAGCGCCGGCATGGTAGCCACCACGCGGAAGCGCATCCCATCATGGTGGTAGCTGTCACCAATGCAGTAGGGGACGGCTACGGAGGTCATGGCGGCGTAGGGCCCGTCGACAAATTGCTGGTAGTACTTGTAAGGAATGGGATACAGCGGCTCGCCAATGTGAAACACGGTGTTGAGCACCAGCTGCATATCGCCCCCTTTGCTGCCACCCACGATGAAGTGGTAGCCCTCGGCATCGCCTGAAAACTGGGTCACCACCACCTGATGGATGACAATCACCAAGATCATCAGCGCCACCCCCAGGGCCATGGAAAGACCGGTCAGCACAGACGCCAGGGCCCGTTGCTGCATGTTACGCCACGCTATTTTCCAGAAAGACATTGAGTTGCGAGTTGCGAGTTGCGAGTTGCGGGTTACGGGTTACGACTTGCGGGTCAGGGGTGTGTTATGGGCGTGAGGAGGTTGCTGGGTCGGGGCCTTAGGGGCTGTGCTGTAGGACTTGATTGAGTTCTTCGAGCTGCTCGATGCGTTCGAATTGGTTCGCTACTTCGGGGGCATGGGTGACTAGTAACATAGCGATGTTTTCTTGTCGGCAGACGCTACGTAGCAGATCAATGATCTGTTGTTGATGGGCTGGGTCGACATTGGCTGTGGGTTCGTCGGCCAAGAGCAGCAACGGCTGATTGGACAGGGCCCGGGCCACGGCCACCCGTTGCTGTTCACCTACCGAGAGCATCGAGGGTTTGTGGTGCAGGCGGTGCGACAGTCCCACCTCCGCCAGATACTTTTCTGCCCGCCTGCGATCGATTTTTTGACCGGTGAAGGTCATTCCTAAGAGCACATTTTCCAGTGCCGTAAAGGCAGGTAGTAGGTTGAAGGTTTGGAACACAAAACCAATGTGCTGCGCACGGAAGCGGTCGCGTGCCATTTCGCTCAGTTGGGTGATGTCGTGTTTGCCGATCACAATCTTCCCATCGTCGACCGCAGTCAGGCCCGAGATGCAACTGAGCAGCGTCGTTTTGCCGCACCCGCTGCGACCCTGCAGCACGACTTGCTCACCAGCGGCCACTTCCAGGTGGGGGATGTCTAAGATCGGTAGGGAGGTGCCAGCGGGCTCCCGATATGATTTGCGTACGTTTTTCAGTAAAAGCATCGGAGAACACTGGGTGAGGTGCGGGTGCTGCAGATCCCGCACTGCTAACGGTAAATATTGCTGCCCTCGCGGGCCCTTTCGTCCTTGCGAGAATGACAGCACAACGGTGGACTAACGGGAGCGGGCCCGCTGGCCCTGGTGAGCGGTCAGGCCCCGTCGTCCTGTGGGGAGGGGCTATCATAGCTCACCCGTGACGGCAGTCCTAGGT
>CAMYJY010000146.1 GCA_947258835.1 uncultured Pirellulales bacterium | reverse complement strand
AAAACATCTCCAACTGAACACTAGGCTTCCAGGTAGCCTGACGTGGGTGATACACACATTACTTTGCGAGTGCTGGACGGTGCGGACCGGGGCCAGGTTTACGAAAACTTACAGGCACCCATTACGATTGGCCGTGAGGAAGGCAACTCGGTGCAGCTGAATGACGAACGCATCAGTCGCTTCCACCTAAAAATCCAGGCAGACCAAGACAAATTGGTACTCACCGACTTGGAAAGTACCAACGGCACCCGCGTGAATGGCGAAGACACGCATTTGCGCATTCTGCGGTATGGCGACGTGGTATCCCTGGGCCGTTCCGTCTTACTCTTCGGCACGCGAGAACAAATCGCCGGCCGCCTGGAAGAGTTGCGGGAGGATGGCTTGAGCGCCACCAGCGAGTTGCAGGCCGGGGAACTGGCAGACCGCGCGCACTCGGAATCACTGAGCTTTGAGTTCCGCCTGGGGGCTTCGGAAGATCTGCAAAACACGCTGCACATGCCGGTGCCCCCCAAATTACCAGCGCAGCTCACCGCCGGCCAAGCCGCCCAAGTTTCAGAGCTCTTGGAATACTTCCACCTCCGGATCCGGCTGCTCGTGCAATCGTCGTCTCTGAGCGAGCAAGAACAGCAAGTGGCCATTTCGCTGGCCCAGTGGCAAGATCTGCTCGACATGCAAGCCCAGTTGGCTGAGTACTTACGCGCTATCGGCGACCCCGGCACACCCCAGTAAGAAGGAAACCCTTGTGTCCGCACCGTTTGTTCATCTGCATTGCCACAGCCATTACAGCCTGCTGGATGGTGCCAGCCCGATTAAAAAACTCGTCGCGCGGGCCAAAGCGCTGGGCATGAATGCCTTGGCGCTGACCGACCACGGCAATTTGTACGGTGCCCTGGAGTTTTACCAAGCCTGCCAAGCTGCTGAGATCAACCCCGTCCTGGGCTACGAGGCCTACGTGGCACCCGGCAGCCGATTTACCAAAAGTGGGGCGCACCGGGCCAAGGAGGCCAGCTACCACCTGACGCTGCTGGCCCAGAATCGCACGGGCTTTCACAACCTGGTAAAAATGGCCAGCCGTGCTTTTCTGGAGGGTTTTTATCACAAGCCACGCATCGATCGCGAGCTGCTGGCGGCGCACTCGGAAGGCATCCTCTGTCTCAGCGGGTGCGTCTCAGGTGAGTTCAGCCGCGCGCTGCTCACCGGCAGTGGCTCCGCTACCGAAGAACAAATTGCGCAGGCCAGCGAAATCGCCGGCTGGTTCCAGCAAGTTTTCGGTGAGCGGTATTTTATTGAAATCCAGGACAACGGCCTGGAGATCCAGCGGCAAGCGAAGGAAGCCGCTGCCGAGGTGGCCCGCCGCGTGGGCTTGCCGCTGGTGGCGACCAGCGACGCGCACTATGTCCATCAAGAGGACGCGGAAGCACAGGATGTGCTGCTATGCATCAACACGGGGAAGTTTCGCACCGATACCAACCGCATGAAGATGGACGGTGACCAGTTTTTCCTCCGCAGCCCGGAACAGATGTATGCCGCCCTCCCGGATCAGGAAGAGGCCCTCCGTCGCTCGCAAGAAATTGCCGATAGCGTGGACATCGACCTGGAGCTAGGCAAGCGCCATTTCCCGAGCTTCCAACCACCGGCAGAAAAATCCTCAGAGGACTACCTGTACGAGCTCTGTGTGGCGGGGCTCAAACAGCGCTACGCCAAGCAACCGGAGCGGTGGCACGGCAGTGATTTGTCATCCCAAGTCCATGACCGACTCAATCGCGAACTCGGGGTGATCAACAAACTTGGTTTTTGTGATTACTTTTTGATTGTGTGGGATTTCGTCCGCTTCGCCGTGGAACAGAACATACCCTCCACCGCGCGGGGCTCGGGGGTGGGCTCGCTGGTCTGCTACGCCCTGCAGATGAGTCATGTCTGTCCCCTACAATACGACCTGCTGTTTGAGCGGTTCTTGGACGAAAATCGTCTCGAGGCACCTGACATTGACATCGATTTCTGCAAGGAACGGCGCGGCGAAGTCATCCAATATGTGAAAGACAAGTATGGCGCAGCCAATGTCGCGCAGATTGGGACCTTTGGCACCTTGGCAGCCCGCGCGGCGATTCGTGACGTGGGACGGACGCTGGGGATGCCCATTTTCCGTGTCGATCAAATTGTGGCGATGGTTCCCGACCAGTTGGGAATTTCTCTGGACGCCGCCTTGGAACTCAGCGACGAACTGCAAAAAACTTATGCCGCCGACGCGGAAATTCGCGAGTTGATTGATCTGGCGCGAAAAATTGAGGGCTTAGCGCGGAATGTGGGTACCCACGCCGCCGCGGTCGTGATTGCCGAAAAGCCCGTGGACGAGTACGTCCCGCTGCAACACGTCAAAGGCAAGTCCGAAGTGATTACCCAGTGGGCCATGGGGGACGTGGAACGGGCCGGACTCTTGAAGATGGATTTCCTAGGGCTCCGCAATCTGACGATCCTGGCCCGCAGTATCGATTTGATCGAAATGTCGCGGGGCGAGCGCGTCGATCCCTACCAGTTTCCACTCGACGACCGAGACACCTTCGCCCTGCTTTGTCGTGGTGAGACCAAAGGTATTTTCCAACTCGAAAGTGGAGGCATTCGTGATCTCTTGCAACGGATGAAACCGGATCATTTTCACGATATTATTGCCACCAATGCCTTGTATCGCCCAGGTCCCCTGGAAGGCGGCATGGTGGATGACTACATCGAAGTCAAACACGGACGCCAGCAAGCCCAGTACCCACATCCCGTGATGGAGGAGGTCCTCGCCGAAACGCACGGTGTGATGGTCTACCAGGAACAGGTGATGCGGATTCTTAATCGCCTGGGGGGCATTCATCTTTCCGATGCCTACACGTGCATCAAGGCCATCAGTAAGAAAAAATTGCCGATCATCGCCCGTTTTCGCGAGCAATTTATTAGCGGTTCCAAAGAAAATGGCCTGGCCGAGAAAAAAGCCAATGAACTGTTTGGCATGATCGAAAAATTTGCCGGCTACGGCTTCAACAAAAGCCACTCGACCGCCTACGCTCTGATTGCCTACATGACCGCTTACCTAAAAGCGCATTACCCGGTGGAGTTCATGGCGGCCCTCCTCTCCTGCGATATCCCGGGCCGCAATTTTAAGAGCAAGGACGCGCTGGTGGAACATCTCGAGGACTGCCGCCGCATGGAAATTGAAGTCCTGCCACCGGACGTGAACCACTCGGATCCCGAGTTTCAAGTCGAGGACAACCGCATTCGCTTTGGGCTCAGTGCCATCAAAGCCTGCGGGAGTGGTGCCGCGGAGGCCATTGCCGCGGAGCGCGACCGCGGAGGGGCGTACCGCGATCTGTTTGATTTTTGTGAACGGGTTGATCCACAATCCTGCAACCGATCCACCATCGAGTCCTTAATTAAATCGGGGGCCGTGGATTGCTTGGGGGGAGAGCGGGCCCAGCAGATGGCAATTCTCGACCGCGCTCTGCAGTCGGGAGCCGCGGCGGCCGCGGACCGCCGCAGTGGTCAGAGGGGGCTATTCGAGGAAGACGAACCGGTACAGGACGAAGCGGTGGATTTGCCTCAAATACCTCCCTACGCCGAAAAAGAACAGCTGGCCATGGAACGCGAGGTGCTCGGCTTTTATCTCTCCAGCCACCCTTTGGCGGAGTACGCGACGATCATTCGCACCCACTGCAGCCACCACAGCCAGTCCCTCGGGAAACTGCAACATCGGGACGAAGTCTGTCTGGGGGGCATGCTGGCCGCGATCAAGTTTTCCCATACCAAAAACCCCCGTCCGGGCGCGGTGCATACCAAATATGCCATGTGGGACTTAGAAGACTTGGAGGGGATTGTCCGCTGTATTCTGTGGCCGGAGCAATTTGCCGATTTTGGGCACTTGGTGCAGCCCGAGGCCATTTTGGGTGTGGTGGGGAAAGTCGACCGCAGACCGGGAGCGGAAGAAGTCAATCTGATTGTGGACAAACTGATGCCGCTGGAGGAAATGTCCCAACAATTCAGCAGCGGCATGGTGGTCCGGGTCCATGAAGATCAGCATGGCGAGACAGGCCTGCGGCAACTGCGAGAGATCGTGCGGGGCTACCCGGGCAAGAAAAAACTCCGCCTCCGCTTGGACTTGGCCGCGGGGGGGCAAGTTTGGATCGATAGCAGCGGCTCGGGCATCGACCTCAATGAAGAACTCAATCAGCGGATTGACCAACTGTTGGGATCCGGAAATAGATTCTTGGAAAGGGCCGCTCCGCAGCCCCCCACACGTGCTCACCCCAAACGTTCCCGCGCCCCAACCTAGGCGGCCAGGCCGCCGGCCTCCGCGAGCCACCACGGATGGCATGCTGTGCCTCACCTTGTATCATCTCGTCCGAACCTCGAAGAGCAACACTTTCATGTTAAATATCAAGCGGATTTTAGTGACCGGCGGAGCTGGATTTTTGGGATCCTACCTCTGCGAGCAACTGGTCGAACAAGGCCATGATGTCATCTGCCTGGACAATTTCTTCACCAGTCAAAAATCGAACGTGTCGCATTTATTGGCCCAGCCTAATTTTGAGTTGATACGCCACGACATCACGCAACCAATTTTTTTGGAAGTTGACGAGGTCTACAACCTCGCCTGCCCGGCAGCTCCGGGACATTATCAGTACAATCCGATCAAGACCTTCAAGACTTCCGTGTTGGGAATGACACACGTCTTGGGATTGGCCAAACGCTGTCGGGCCAAGGTGCTGCAGGCCTCCACCAGTGAAATCTACGGAGACCCCGAAGTGCACCCTCAGCCAGAAAGCTATCGGGGCTGTGTCAATCCCATTGGAACACGTGCTTGTTATGACGAGGGCAAGCGAGCCGCTGAGACACTGTGCGCGGATTACCATCGATTCAATCAAGTCGATGTGCGGATGGTGAGAATTTTTAATACCTACGGCCCGAGGATGCATCCTTTTGATGGACGCGTCGTATCCAACTTCATTCGCCAAGCCCTGGCCCATGAAGAGATCACGATCTTTGGCGATGGATCGCAAACACGGTCTTTTTGTTTTCGTGATGATCTCTTGGAGGGGATGATGCGGATGATGAACAATCCGCTCGACTTCATGGGGCCGGTCAATCTAGGGAACCCTGACGAGTTTACCATCCGCGAACTGGCGGAGCTGGTCATCGAGTTGACGAGCTCCAAATCACAGCTCGTGCAGCGTCCGCTCCCGGCAGACGATCCGACCCGACGGCGCCCCGATATCACTCTGGCACAAGAAAAGCTGTCCTGGCAGCCCACGGTTCCGCTGCGCGCGGGGCTGATAAAAACCATCGAGTGGTTTCAATCCATCAACATGGCCGATTACCGAGCGCCCACACCGTGCTACTAGACACCTATTTTTCGGGCTTGGAGAGGACGGGGAAAGCCCTCGACTGCGAAACTCGAAAGAGGATCAGCCCCAGCACAATCCCCAGCATATCGCAGAGCCAATCGGCCCCATCGCACGTCCTCCCCACGGGTATCTGCGTTATTTCGTCAAAGGCACTATACAGAGTCCCCAGCATCCAGACGGTAACATAGTGGCGAGGCTGCAAGACACCCACGGAAAGTTTCCAGCTCCAGAGCGTGGATAAGGTCAGCACCAGATAGCCAGCGAAGTGCAATAGT
>CAMYJY010000145.1 GCA_947258835.1 uncultured Pirellulales bacterium | reverse complement strand
TGGGCTGCCGCGGTGCGGCGCATCAGCGCCACCAGGTGTTCATGGTGGGTAAAAAACAGGACTTGGGTCCGGCGAGCCAGGGCCAGCAAGGTCTCGATGGCGGCGGTCGCTCGGTCGTCATCGAAGGTCAGCAGCACATCATCGACCAGGAAGGGGATGGGTTCGTGCTGCTCCAGCCATTGGTCCAGCGTGCCCAGCCGGAGGGCGAGGTAGAGCTGGTCGCGTGCCCCTTCACTCATGGCCTCCACGCGGAGCGTTGTGCCATCTGGCCGCACGCCCACCAAGACCTCCTGCCCCGATTCATCGTAGTCGGCTCTGAGGCCGCTAAAGGCCTGGCAAGTAAGGCTGCGAAAGTGTTGACAAGCTTTGGACAGCACCGGCCCTTGAGCCCGCTCTTGGTATCTTTCGATGGCCCGCTGGAGTAACCGGCTGGCTACGGTTGCCGTGGCGTACTCGCGAGCATCGGCTGCGAGTTGGGCCAGCACGAACTGCCGTTCGGTAGCTTTGTCTGCGGCAGCTGAGGCGCCGCGGAACTGTTCGAGTTTGCTGGCTTCCCGCTGCTGGTCGACCAGCGCGGCATCCCGCTGCTTGCGGAGGGTGGCGATGCGGTGGCCCAGCTCTTCCAGTCTCGTGGGCAGCGTATCTGCATCTTCACTTTCGGCTTCGCTGATAAATTCGTCCAGGCAGCGGCCTCCGCAGAAGGGGGCCAGTTGGGATTGCAATTCCTCGACGTCCGTCTCGAGTTGGTGCTTGCGGTGGGACTTTTCCATAGCGGCTGGCAATTCGTGGAGGGCCGCGCAGCTGGCCTGTTGGGCCAAGGCCTCGATGATCGCTTGGCCTTCCGCGCGTGAGGTTTCCGCTTCGTGGACTGTCTGCTGTTCGTCTGCCAGCTGCTCGCGCAGCGTCTCCTGCCTGTTGGTGATTTGTCGGGCCTGGCTTAATTCTTGGTTGAGCCCCGCGGCAATTTCCTCGACGGGTTCTTCCACCAAACGGGGGGCGACCTCTGCCGCAAGTTCACGCGCCGCCTGCGTAAACTCCTCCGCTGCCTGATCAATCTCGTGGATTCGTTTGTAAAAACTATCTGCCTGATCCAGGTGGCGGAACAGCTCTTCCAGATTTACCAAGACCGACTCGGCTTGCTCCGGCAACGCGTCGGCCGACAGATTGAGGGGCTGCATGGCCTCGGCCCAAGCGGTTTTCCACTGCTGCAGCTCCTCTTGGGCCAAACACATTCCCTGTTCCGCCTGCTGCAACTCATCGTGGAGACGGTGGAGATTTTCTTCTCGCTGCCGGTTCAAGCGACGCGACTCGGCACAGGTTTCGACAAACTGCTGTCCGAGATGCGTGAGTTGACGGAGGTTGGCTTCCTCTGGCAACGCGACGCCGCAGCGTACTAACTCGGCTGTGAGGCTCTGGCACACCGACGCGCACCGCTGCTCCGCTTGTTCCTGCGTCGCCGTTGCCTCGGCTAATTTGCCGGCCGCTGCGAGCAGTTCGTGGAAGCTGCGTAGCCAGCCGCGCATCTCAGCGGGCGTGGCAGGAGAGATGCCTGTCTCGTCCCAGCAACGTTCCCAGTCGCTTTTCCAGGCCGCGTGCGCGGCCTGGGCTGCTGCCAAATCTTGGGAGACCTGGTCTGCTTGGGCCGCCAATGCCTGGGAGCGGCCCAGCAATTGGGATTTTTCGGCAACGCGATCCGCTTCCCGGCGCAGTCGATCGGCCAGGGCGTCTGCCTGCCGTGCGCTGGGTTCGAGGTTGGCGGCCAGATCCGCACCCTCCGCCACCTCTTGGACAAACCTCTCCACTTCTTCAGGGAAGATGGGCTCGCCTCGCAGGCTCTGGACCGCCAGTCGCAGTCCACGATTCCGCACTTCGCGGCTGACCAGGAGTTCCTCTTCTGTGGGCACCGAGTCCGCCAGTTCCAAGACGGCCAGCTCTTCTCGGCATTGCCCGTGATCTGACTGAATGCGTGCATTCTCGGCGGCAAGCTGCTCAAGCTGCGTCGCGATTTTCTTTTCCGTTATGTCGAACTGCTCCACACTCTCGGCGGTGGGAACTTTGAGGCGACACAGGGCTGCGAGAGTCCCGGTCCATCGGGGCAGGCGAGCCAGCATGCTGTCAGATTCGCGCTGCAGCCTGTGGACTTCCGCGCGGAGGGCGGGCAGACGATCCTCGCTTTCGCGCACCAGCAGCGCTTCCGCCAGGGCATCATGGACGGCACGTTCCCCAACCGTTTCGTGCTGCAAGCCTTCCCGACTGCTGGATCCATCCGCTGTGGTTCCAGGAGAGACGCTGAGGATCCGTGCGTCTTCCGCGGGCGTATGGTGTGAGCGCTGCGTCTCCAGTTCTGCGCGCTGTTGACGCAACCGATCACGTAACTTTTGCTGTTGCTCAACAGCCTGCTGGACTTCCCCGCTCCGGCTCGCCAGGGCCCGTACCCGCGCCTTCCGCTGGTCAGGCAGCCGCTGCTGGGCGGCTTGGTCGAGTGCGAGGGACCACCCCAATTTTTGGACGGTGCGTTGGGCGGCGTCTTGCGCCGCCTGCGCCTGCCCTACCAGTCCTTGGCGATCCTCGCTGGCTTTTTCATGGCTGCCGAGGCGTCGGTACAGCGCGTCGATGCGGTGGGCTTCCGCCAACAACGACCCGGGCACCTCGACCTCTTGTAGCTCTTGCTGCAGCTTGGCGATGCGCTGCTGGGCCTGTTGGATCTTCGCCTCCGCCAGGCTCCGCTGCTCATTCGCTTTGCCAAACCGACTTTCGGCGTCCGCGGGCAGTGCGATCACTGCGGCCAGCGCAGTCAGTTCGGCCTGCTTTGCTTTCCAAGTTCCCACCAGCGGGAGTGCTGCGTGGATGCGAGACAGTCGTGACCGCGTCGCGTCCGCTCGCTCCAGCTCCCCACCCAAGTGCTGGGCCAGTTCGTCCAGTCGGTTGTATTCGGCGTCGTGTTGGGCCCAGGCTTCAGGGGATTGCTGCAATTCGCGGATTTCGCTGTCGAGTTGCTTGAACTCCGCTACGGCCTGGTTGATGCGGGGTTTTTGTCCGCCGCGCTTGAAGAGGTTGGACGCCAGCTCTTCCAGTGTCCGTTGTTTGTCGCGGAGGTGGGCGACGCCTCCGGCGGCAAATAAGAGCTCGCCGACGCGACCTTCCCCGCGGACCACTTCCTCGCCCCCCGCGCGGAGGCGGATGTGGTCGATACCGAAGGCGGATGTGAAGAATTCCTCGTTCACACTCCCCAGCATGTCGCGGAGGAGGGTTTCGGGGATGGGTTGGTCATCCTGGCCATCGCGGAGGGTCGCTTTGCGACCCTTCCGCCGCACGCAGGCGAGCCGTTGTCCTTGAGCATCCACCAACACCCCACCGACGCGGAGTTGCGGATAGCTGTGGACAAAATTATCGGCCGTCCTTTCGTCTATGCCGAAGAGGAGAGCGAGCACTGCCCGCAAGGCCGAGCTTTTTCCGGCCTCATTGGGACCGTAGATGACGTTCAGTCCGGGGTGCAGCCGGAGCGTTCAGTCCGTGAAGGGTCCGTACGCCAGCAGTTGTAGCTGTTCCAGTTGCACGCGTCACCCCCTCAGCTCAGAGAGTAGCTTGGCCTCGGCGTCGCGCAGCACTTCACGCCACCACTGGACATCGGAGGTAGGGATGGTTTTTTTCAACTCGGCAGGAAGTTTGCGGAGCAAGTCGCTCAAGTCAATGCCCAGGTCTTCAGCGATGGTTGTGGTTTGGGACAGTTCGGCGGCCATGGCGGTCACTTCCAGGAGTGGGCTGTCGTCGTCATCCGATCCGTCGGGCTGGGCGGGGCGTGTTGTTTCATTTTGGACTTTTTCGAGCCACAGTCTGTCCGTTCCTGAATCCAGGGCCACTGCCCGCACATCGGCCGTCCATTGCTTAGAATCGGCTGCGATTGAATCCGCCAGAGGTGTTTTGCCCGTGAGCACCAGCCGCGTGGCGACGAGTCTTCCCTCCGCCTCCTCGACGGTTTCGCGAAGGGCTGCGGCGATTCGTTCCAGCGCTGTTGTATGATCATCCGCATCTGTGAGGGGCAGCTCCAAGACTTCCCAGCGGAGGACATCCAGTGGTTCAAAGCGAGGCGTGGCCTGGTTATGTTCGTCAACCTGCACCAGCAGGCATCCTTTGGGGCCTGTTTCACGGATGTGTCTGCCCTGGATATTTCCCGGGTAGGCAATGGTGATTTCTCCGGGCAGTACCGTGCGTTGGTGGATATGTCCCAGGGCCCAGTAGTCGTAGCCGCTGTCGCGCAAGCAGGATTCCGAGCAGGGGGCGTAACGATCGTGTCCTTCTTGGCCGGTCATGCTGGTGTGCAAGAGGCCCAGGTTGAAGCATCCCGGGACCGGTGGGGGATAGTTTTGGGCCAAATCAGCCGTGGTGCATTGCCGAGCAAAACTTTGCCCATGCACAGCCACGTCCAGGTGCTCGAGTCGGCGGGTTTCGGCTGTGGCGGTGGGGAAAAAATAAACGTTGGGCGGCAGGCGCAAGCTGCGGGTAATTTTGCTGGCCGCGTCGTGGTTTCCCTGGACACCGAAGACGGGGATTTCTGCTTCTCGGAGGCGGCTCATCTGGTGGACGAAGAAGAGGCCCGTGTCAAAATCCCGCCAATCCCCGTCGTACAGGTCACCGGCCAGCACTACGAACGCGACGTGTTCGCGAATTGCCAGATCCACGAGGTTTTGCAGTGCTTTGCGGGTCGCTCCGCGGATCTCGTTGACCGGCGCGCCCTCGTAGCGGTCCAGACCTCGCAGCGGGCTGTCGAGATGGATATCGGCGGCATGCAGGAAGGTGAACATAAGCGGCCAGGCAGGGGGACATCTGAACACCAATTAGACCGCGTGTGGGTGGCAGGCACAACCCGGTGCCAGCGCGCGGGCCTGTTTGAGAAGGACTGGTTGAGAATGAGTCGCGGCACGTGTGCCGGGGAGACGCCGCTGGCGAGATGTTTGTGCTGATTGGGTGCCACTGCTGGCTTGTCCAGCAGTGTGCGGTGGGTACCAAGTATTTGCTCGGGTGGCACCGACAGTCGTTCGGGGGAAACGTTGCCAGGGAGTGGATATATTCGAACGATGTCGGTGGGCGCAGCCCAGGGGGTGCGCTGGAACACCCCTCCTATGCTGCGCACATCGACGCGTGGCCATGTCTTGCTCGTTGGTCACGTCCCTTGCGGACAAGTTTTCGTTGTTTCGTCGTGGTTCAAATTATTTGCCCGTATATATTCTTGTATCAATTTGGTTGCGGCTAGGCCGCGTTGGGCTCTTCTTTTCAGGAGGAATCAATTTGAAGAGCTTTGTCATAGCATGGAATGGCATTTTCGTAACGCTGAACATTCCGATAGCAGTCCCCAAGAAGAAGCCAATCGCCAGCCTTGAGGATACTGAAGTCGGAAACTTTTTCAAAATCTTGGATTGCTGACATGAAATCTTTTTTCGTGAAATACGCAAATGCTCTGCAAAGAAGTCGCAATTGATCATCACGTGAGAGTCCGTCAATCCTCGACGAAAGGAAGGCAATGGCATTCTCGGCTTGGCCTAGTTGGCACAAAGAAAGGCTGTATATCTCATCCAGACGGGGGTCGAGGCTGCCTAAGGCTAAAGCTTTCTCAGAATCAATTCTAGCATTTTCATGGTTTTTTGCCGACAGCCAGCATTCTGCACGCAATATCTGTGCCTCAACATTTGCG
>CAMYJY010000144.1 GCA_947258835.1 uncultured Pirellulales bacterium | reverse complement strand
CGCCGTCGGCCTCGGCCGCATCCACGAGGGCCTGCACCGCAGCGTCGGCCGCCACGGAGCCCGTGGAGATCGGGCCCGGATCCGGCGGCACGACAGGGGGCTCGGCACAGCGGCAGCCGAGCCAGGCCGAGCCCACCATCAAGCGGGAACCCTCCCCGTCCGCCGGCCCTACGATCCCTGCCGCCACCTCGCCGCCGGCCTCTCGGCCCACCACCAACTCGCAGCCGCTGATCGATGCTGTGGCCCCTGGCACGGCACCTGGCACCCACGAAGCAACGTTTGTGCTGTACCCGGATCGCGATCCGTTCCTGGTGCATCACCGCTTCCGGGGCCGGCCCTTCCTGCCGGGGGTCATCTCGTTGGAGGCCTTTGCGGAAGCCGCGCAACTCATCGCCCCGCAGGAGAATTTTATCGGTTTTTCGAACGTTCGCCTCGAACGCGGCCTAGCCCTGCCCGACGACCAACCGGTCGAGACAAAGATTCGCTTACAATCGGTTGCTGACGGCATCCAGTGCGAACTGGTCGCGCCGTTCATCAATGCGCAGGGCAAGACGATCGAGCCCGAACGGGTCTACTCGTCGGCGACCGTGCGTTTTGGCCAGACGCCGCAAATCGAGCCCATCGATCCCGGCGAGCCCCTCTTCGGCTGGTCGCCGTTCTACTATCCGCAGGACGTCGCGATCGTGCACGGCATGCCGATGCAGTCGTTCAAGCAGCTCGACTACAAGCATGGTGGGGGCCGAGCGCAGGTGGGTGCCAGCTCGTGCCTGGAAGTCATCGGCAACCGGTTGCCGCACGAGATGCTGGTGGCCAGCTTAGCCCTGGACGGTTCGCTGGTAGCTTGCGGTTTCTGGAGCTACTGCATGCTGGAGACACAGGCCGGCTTGCCTTATGGAATCAAGGAGTACCGCCAGGTGCGACAAACCAAGGACTTTGAGCATTGCACCCTGCGGTTCTTCCACCGCGAAACCAATGCCATTGGCGAGGTCTACGACTTTATCCTGTTGGGTCAAGCCGGAGACGTCATTTGCGAAGTGCAAGGGTACCAGACGGCGGCCTTTCTATCGGCGGGGGAGCTGGCCCAGTGGCGTGGCATTGGCTCGCCCGAAGCCAGTGCCCAGTGGCTAGCCGGCCGGTGGTGCGCGAAACAGCTCATTGCGCGCAGCGTCGATAACAAGTTGCAACTCACCGACCTCCACGTTGAGTCGCGCGACGGACGTGACCGGGGCACGCGCCCCCGCGTGTTTGTGGCCGGTCGACTCCAACCGTGGGTCCTGACGATCTCCCACGCTGGTGGTGTGATTGCGGCGGGGCTGCTGGAGGAGCCAGATGGCGGCATCGGCGTGGATGTTGCGGTGCTCGACGAGCCGGACTCTCGGCTGGGATTCTGGCTGACCGAGACAGAGCAGCAGTGGTGCGACGCCGGCGTCCGGCCAGCGGTCGTCTGGTCGCTCAAAGAAGCAATTTACAAGGCCACCAACCAAGGCGAATCCTTCCGTCCCCGACAAATTGACGTCAGCCACTGGCTCACAATCGACCCCTCCATGGCGACAGTGCCACCAACCACAACAAGCGACCGTTCAAGATCCCAGCACAAATCCCACATCATAAATCTCACATCTCACATCTCACATAACATCACATCTCACATGAACTGCGGTGGTTTGTGGCATTGGCAGCTTGTGCACCAGACGCTGATTGTATTCGTTGTCCTAGAGCAGCTTATGAAAACACGCGGTTGTGAACCACGTGAAAACCAAGGGGAGCCACGCAGTGCGACCCGCTGGCAGGACAACACATTTCCGAACATTTCTGAAAATTTGCTACAGATGAAAATTGTTTACTCCAAGGATTCACACCATGATCGATTTAACCGGACGTGTCGCCCTGGTGACCGGCTCGGCGCGCGGCATTGGCCGGGCGTGTGCGCTCAAGTTGGCTGAGGCGGGGGCTGACGTCGTTATCAATTACGTCCGTTCCGAACCGGCTGCGATGGAGGTTGCCGAACAGATTCGCGCCATGGGACGGTCGGTGGCGGTGATCCGCGCCGATGTCAGTTACCGTGACGACGTTGACGAAATGATCCAGCAGGTGCAGCAGGCTTTTGGCCAGCTGGACATTATTGTCAGCAACGTCGCTACGGGGGGGTTCCGGCCCTTGTTGGCGACCACCGATCGCAACTTTGCAGCGGCGATGAACATCAACGTCCGTCCACTGATCTATCTGGTGCAGGCCGCCCAGCCGCTCCTGGAGTCCGCCGCGCAGCGGGCCAAGGTGGTGGCCATTTCCAGTCACGGTTCGTTCATGGCCCTGCCGATGTACGGCACGATTGGTAGTTCCAAGGCCGCCCTGGAGGCCACCGTCCGCCACTTCGCCTTGGAGTTGGGGGGGCGCAATGTGAATTTCAACGTGGTCCGTGCCGGCCTGGTGCCCACCGACTCCACCAGCCGCTTGCCGGGCGCGGCGGAGATGTTCGCCGGCCGGGTGCACAAGAGCATGACCGGAGACCGCCTGCTCGAGGCCGAGGACGTGGCCGATACCGTCTTGTATCTGACCAGCCCGCTGAGCGACTTGGTGCAGGGCGAGACTCTGACCGTCGACGGCGGCGCGGCAATCCACATTTAGCCCCCAGCTTGGCATGAGCACCAGCACCGTTGAACCCCACACCGATACCGCGGACACGCGGCCCGCTGAGCCGGCCGGTTTGGCCAGCCCGTTGCCGCAGGTGCTGGTGCCGTTCGAACGCTATCTGTGCGCCGATCACCGACCGCAGTATCCCATGCAGTTCTGCCTGCTGTTGGAACTACGCGGGGAAATGCAACTTGCCGCTGTGGAAGCAGCCGTCGACGTGGTCCTCCAGCGGCATCCGCTGCTCAGCGCCCGCGTGCGTGGTCGTGGTCGTCAGGCCCAGTGGGTTGCCGCGGATGGTCAGCCCCGCCCACTGTTTTGGTGCGACACTCCACCGGCCGCGGTGGCCTTCGGGGGCGAGGCGATCGATCTGACCGCGTCCGCCGGTTTCCGAGTGGATGTCCAGGCGGCGGATGGCCGAACCCGGCTGGTGGCTTCCTTTCACCACGCGGTGTGCGATGGTATCGGCGCGCTGCAAGTTGTGGGTGACCTGCTGGCCCACTACGGCATGCTCACCGCCAGCGGCGACCGGCGTCCTCGCCTGCTGCCGGTGGACCAGCAGCTCCTGCCTGTGCGCGGTAGCTTCGACCTCAAGCTGACCGCACCGGTCAGCCGCTGGCAGGCCACCAAGGCCCTGCTGGCGGAGGGTTGGAAGGTGCTTGCCCGCAGGCCACGGCCACTCCGCGCCCCGGCCGCTACGCCAGCCGCGCCCCAGACCAATTGCGAGTTGCTGCAGGTCGTTGTTTCTGAGGCCGACTGGCAGGCCTTTTGCGACGTCGCGACGCGTCTGAAGATCACGGCCAACGATCTCCTGCTGCGGGACTTTTTTTTAGCGCTGCGGGCGTGGCAAAATAAAACAGGTTGGCTGCGCGTGACGGTACCCACCAGTTTGCGAGCGCGTCGCGACCTGCAAATGCCGGCGGTGAACATGATCGGCTATGGCCTCGTCAGCCGCCACGGTGCCGAGTGCGACGAGTCCGCGGAGTTCCGGGACTCCTTGGCCCAGGAAATGGACTTCCTCCGCCGCTGGGGCATTGGCTCGTTGTTTAATTACGGTGTCTGGCAAGTGGATCGTGTCCCGGGTCTGTTGTGGCTGGTGACGAGGCTGAGCCGCAGCTTTGCCACCAGCTGCTTGTCGAACTTGGGTCACCCCTTGCGACGCATGCGGGCCAGGTTTCCGCTGCAGGATGGTTTGGCCGTCGCGGGCGACGTGGTGCTGGAACGCTTGGCCTGTGCCCCACCGGTGCGTCCCGGTACGCGGCTGTCCATTGCGGTGAACAGCTACGGCGGACAACTGACGATCGCCGCCCAGTACGATCCCCGTCACTGGAGCGCTGACGCCGCGACCGACTTTCTCGAATTATTCCGCGACCGACTGACCGCCCAGGCCCACGAGCTCCCGATCGCATGAAGTTCTTGCAGCACATCCTCCGTCGCCGCTGGCTGCTGTCGGCGGTCTTACTGGCCTCGTTGCCGCTGGTGCTTCACGGCGGTTGGCAGTCGTGGACCAGTATCTCCAATCGTCTCGAAGATTGGATTCCCGCCGACCCGCAATTAGCTGAATTTGTCCGCCTCTTCGGTAGCGACGAGTTGCTGATGATCAGTTGGGACGGCTGCGATTTCAACGACCCGCGGATCGAGCCGTACCTGGCGGAGCTCACGCGCCCCGTTGTCGACGGGCAGCCTTATTTTCGCGACGCGATCGGGGGGCCGGAGATCCTGGAATTTTTTCTGTCCGAACCATTTGAGATGTCGCGTGCCGCGGCGCTGGAGCGGATGGAAGGCTGGATCGCCAGTCGCGATGGTGCCACCACGAGCGTGATCGCGCTGGTGTCACAGGCGGGCGCCAGCGATCGGCACGCCGCTGTGCGCCACGCCCGTGCCGCCGCCGAGCCCGTCGCAGGTTTGACGCCCGAAATGCTGCGGCTGGCGGGGCCCACGATTGAAGGCGTGGCGATCGATCACGCCAGTGCGACGCATCTCTTCGAGCTCAACATGCTTTCCTACGGCGTGTGCTTGGTTATCTTGGCGCTCTGCTTCTGGAACCTCCGCGCTGCGCTGTTGGTGTTCGCCATGGCCCTGTTCAACGAGATCTTGTCGTTGGCCATGATCTATTACGTCGGCTCGCCGCTGGATTCGATTTTACTGCTAACCGCCAACCTGACGTTCGTGCTCTCGATTTCCATCGGCGTCCACCTGGTGAATTATTATCGGGATATTTTGGAGACGACTTCCCCGGAGGAAGCACCCGCGCGGGCGCTGCATGTGGCGCTGCGGCCAACGATCGTGGCCACGATCACCACTGCCACGGGACTGGTTTCACTGGGCATCAGTCACGTCCGGCCACTGGCCCGCTTTGGTGTGTTTTCAGCGGCGTCTCTGTGCGTGGCAGCCGTGATCGCGATGATCTACATTGCCCTCCACTTTCGCATCTGGCCGCTGCAGCAGCGCCGCTCCCGGGCCGGCATAGCTGGCGACGATGCGGAGCAGCCCAGCCCGTCGCGAACCTTCCAGCTGGTGCAGCGGTACCGGTCGCTGGTACTGTTCCTGACCGCGGCGATCCTGATTGCCGGCTTTTTGGGTGTGCAGCGGCTGAGAACCGCGGTTGGTCTGCGGGAATTGGTTTCTGAGGAGACCCAGGCGGCCCAGGATTTTTACTGGTTGGAAGAGCGGATCGGTCCGCTGGTGCCGGTGGAATTGGTGTTGGAGGTGCCCGCCGGCGATGCCCGCGCGATGCTCAACCAGTATCGGCTGGTGGCAGAATTGCACCAGCGGTTACGAGCGATCGACGAGACCAACGTGGTGATCAGCACGGCCACCTTCGCTCCCCAGCCGCCACCGCGCGGGGGTGGTTTTCGTCAGCAGGTGCGCGCTGCCGCCTTTCGCAACCAGCTGCTGGAGAATCAGGAAGCGTTGAGCAGCCTGGGCTACCTCCGCACGCTCGATGACAAGACCTACTGGCGGCTGAGCATGCGTGCCCCCACCATGCAGGAAGTGAATTATGGTGACCTGCTGGCCCAGGCCCGCACGACGGTGGACGAGACCATCGCCGCCCAAGGCGACAGTGCCGCCAACCAACGCGAGGGCGACAGTGCCACCAACCAACGCGAGGGCGACAGTGCCGCCGAACAAAGCGAGGGCGGCAGTGCCGCCGAACAAAGCGAGGGCGGCAGTGCCGCCGAACAAAGCGAGCTGCCGCTCGGAAAGCATTTGCCCGCTCCCGTTGGTCGCTCTGGTGTGCGCGCGCAGCAGAGCATTTCACCTTCTGCAGCGCGAAGTGTCGTGCAGCCGACCAATGTGTTGGTCGTGGGCGGAATACCTCTTATTTACAACGTACAGCAGCAATTGCTGGACGATTTGATCCGCAGTTTCCTGCTGGCCTTCTCGCTGGTGTCGGTGGCGCTGATGATTCAGTTCCGTAGCGTGTTCTGCGGATTGGTGTGCATGCTGCCCAACCTGTTGCCCAGCGCGTTGGTGTTCGGGTTGATGGGCTGGTGCAACTGGTCGGTTGAAGTTGGTACCGTGCTGACTGCCAACGCCGCTCTGGGCATTGCCGTGGACGATTCGCTGCATTTCATCACTTGGTTCCGCCGCCGGGTGATCCAGGGGGGCACGATTCCCGAGGCCGTGCGTTATGCCTATCGCCGCTGCGGCATCGCCATGGTCCAGACCACCCTCGTCTGCACGTTGGGACTGGTTGTGTTTTCCCTGAGTCCGTTTGCACCAACGGCCCGGTTTGGATGGTGCATGTTCACGTTGCTGTTCGTGGCACTCGCCGCGGACCTCATCGTGCTACCGGCCATTTTGCTGAGCCCGTTGGGGCGGCCGTTCTTGCCCAAGACACATCCCGTGGGCGATTCCCTCCGCGAGTTCGCCTACCGGATTGCTGGGCCGATTGATGTGGTGATCAACATTGTCTTGAATGGAGTCATCGCCTATTTCATCTACCGCAATGTGGATCGCGTGTCGTTGGTCGGCAGCCCGTCGCTGTGGATGTACGTCGGCCCGATGTGTTTCCTGCTGCCGACGATTACCACGTGTTTTGGCTACCTCAATGGCTTGCGGGAACGCGTTGGCGGTCGCGTGACTCCGCCCGCGGCACCCGGTACGGCGTGGTTTTTCCCGGCGCTGCGGGTGGGGCTGCTGCGGGGTGTGGTGACCTGTGTGGCCGCCTCGGCCACCTTGTTGCTGCTGCAGTACCTG
>CAMYJY010000143.1 GCA_947258835.1 uncultured Pirellulales bacterium | reverse complement strand
CCTCCCAACTAGGTTTCTTGGTGAGCTGCCGCGGTGCGGAAACGGGGGCTGTTTTCTCGGGCTTTACCGGCTTCATGGAGCCCCTGTTTTCAGTTTGAGCTGTCTTAGCACGCAGACGGTTGTCCAAATCTTGTGCCGAACAGGATTGGAAGCCTTGTTTTCAGTTTGAGTTCTAAGCGGTCGTCGTGGACGGGAACTCGCTGCTTGGTTTTTCATATGCCGACCGCGCCAGTACTTGCAGCGCGGCCTGCAGCGTAAGCTGAATGTCCATCGTTGTAATCATCCCGATGGCGCGGTCATGTTCGACAACAGCCACACAGGACACGCCTTGGTTCAGCATGTGGGTCACCGTTGGACTGAGCAACGCTTGGGAGGTCACGAAGAGTGGATTCGGCAGCATGGCATCCGCGACGCGCTTGGCCCTGGTGCATTGCAGATAGTAATGACTGACAAGTCCCCGCAGCTTCCCGTCGGCATCGCAGACCAGCAAGTAGTCCAGACACTGATCCTCCATCACCTGGCGGGCCGCAGCAACCGCTGCCTGAGGCCGGACCGAAACGGGACTGCTCGTCATGAGATGGCGCACCTCAATATCCCCTTGCAGCAAGGTCTCGGCGTGCTTGTAGAGACGCCTGGCAATTTGTTGCCGCTTTTCGACACTCGTGGGAGATGAGGGATCGCGCATGTTTTTTGCCAGGGGACGCGGTTCAGAAGTACTCTGCTGACGCGTCTGCGGGCGATAAAATTTTCGCACCAAGGCGATTGCCAAGAACGTCACGCCCAGCGCACTGGCCCACAGTTTCCATGATGCAACTTCCTCCGAGGTCGTAGCCACCTCAGAATCTTGCACATGCGTCGGTGGTGGGGTGTCCGCTGAAACCACCATGCTGCCGGCTTTGTCTCCAGCGTTGCTAAAAGAGCGCGCCACATGTTGACCGAGCGGTCCGAGAGTAAAAAGCAAGACAGCGGTGACGGCCAGGATCAGGATTGCGTACTCCGGCGCCGTTGCTCCGCGACAGCAGCGGAGGAAACTTGCAATCCGGCCTGATGGCAATCTGGGCCACATCCGCATGCTCCGTGATATCGTGCGCGTATCAAGTGTCTGTGTCATCATGCTCTCAACGAGTTCGTCCCATCGTGACGCAACGGACCGCACCCACGATCCGAGGAGCGTCTGAGTAAAAGATGGCTCACCACGGACGACATGCAGCGGGGGAACGCTCTAGGAAATCAGCGGGGCAATTCCGGCAGCAGCATGACCAGCATAAGGGGAACAACCGGAACAAGCTGGGGAACTAGGATTTGAACCTAGACTAAAGGAATCAGAATCCTTCGTGCTACCGTTACACTATTCCCCAGGGCAATCCATTTCGAACAATCGGCCAAGTTCATTGGCCAATGCCATGGGCAGCCGGACGAATCCGGCCGCGGATGTTGTCGGTGCCCTCCTGGCCCAACTCTCCTTACCGTACTTTTAGGTCGCTCCACCGTCAAGGTCCTCGGCAGGGCAACGTGCAGCGGAGCGCACCTCGCGGTTTGCAGGTCGTCCTGGTCGTTTTCGCACCCGTGCCCTGCGACAGGGCCGAGATAGTTGACTGCCCACCCGGCAGGGCTCTAGAATCCCAGCTGGGCTCTCTGCCGGGGCCAACCCTTTACTCATCCTCCCGCGAATGATTCGATGGCCAGCTTAAAAATATTGCAAGGAGCCACACCAGGACAGACGTTTGATTTGGTCGATCGCCAACGCTGGGTGGTGGGACGGAGCCCCGAGTGTGATGTGGTGCTCGACGTGGCCGCCGTCAGCCGACGCCACGTGATTCTCAACGAGGAAGACGGGGAATTCTTCGTGGAAGATCTGGGCAGTCGCAATGGCACGCTCATCAACAACCAACCTGTGCATCAGCGGGCCCTCCTCCGCGATGGCGACAAAATGCTCATTTGTGATGTGTTGTTTGAGTTCCGGAATCCGCCCTCGCTCCTGAGCAGTGCCGCCCCCGCGAGCCCGTCCCTGTTGGCTCCGAGTCAACCACCAGCAGATGCAAACACCTCCACCATCATGTCCACCCTGGACTTAAGCCAGGACGACGGAGCAGCTTGGCGGTCCTCCGCCAAACCAGCAGCCCAACTGGAGGCGATGGTGGAAATTTCCAATAATCTGGGAAACACCCTCTCCGTACAAGAAATTCTACCCAAGACTTTGGAGAGCCTGTTCAAAATCTTTGTCCAGGCCGACCGCGGATTTATCATCACCCGACCGCAAGCCGACGGCCCCCTGGTACCGGTCGCCTCCAAGGCCCGTCGCGAAGACCACGAAGACAATATGCGGATTAGCCGCACCATCGTGGAACAGGCCATGCACGGCAAAAAGGCCATCCTCACTGCCGATGCAACCACCGACGCGCGTTTTGAAATGGCCCAAAGTATCACCGATTTCCAAATTCGCTCGCTCATCTGCGCGCCGATGATCAGCAGCCGTGGAGATTCCCTCGGGGTGATCCAAATCGATACGCTAAACCAAAGAAGCCGCTTCACCGAACAGGACCTGCAGGTGTTGGCGGGTGTTGCCAACCAAGCCGCAATTGCCCTGGACAATGCCCAAATGCACGAAGAGGCCCTGCAGCAGCAGGCCTTGCAGCGAGATTTGGAAGTTGCCAATCAGATGCAGCATGCCCTGCTACCCACCACTTCCCCGCAAGTATCGGGGTATCACTTTTTTGAATTCTACGAAGCGGCCTATCAAGTGGGTGGCGATTATTACGACTATGTGCTGTTGCCCGAGGACCGCTTTGCGGTGGTGGTGGGCGACGTGGCAGGGAAGGGCGTTTCCGCAGCCATCTTGATGGCCAAACTTTCTAGCGATGTGCGTTTCTGGCTGGCCCGCGAACCGGACACCGCCCTGGCCCTGGAAAAAATCAACCAGGCTTTTTCACGGCATCAGTGGGATGACCGCTTCGTCACCATGGTCGTAGCCGTCGTCGATCCCCACAACCATCAACTCACCCTGGCCAACGCCGGCCATATGCCCCCCATGCTCCGCAATGCGGCCGGCCAAGTCCTGGAAATCGGCGGAGAACAAGCCGGCCTCCCCATTGGGGTAATCGAAGACTACCAGTTCGCAGCCTACCAACGGACTCTGGAGCCAGGAGATTTTGTGACGGTCTTTACCGATGGCTTTAGTGAGGCCATGAACTCACGGCGGGAGATCTACAGCATCGAAAGACTCAGGGAAGTCGTGGGGGATTCCCGGATCGGACCGCACGAGCTCGGCCAACATGTACTCAGCGATGTCCGCCGCTTTGCTGGTAATTTTCCCCAAAGTGATGATATGTGCCTCGTCTGTTTTGGCAGAGAAGCTTAGAGTTTTTTAACACCAATTGACTTGCAATTGGTTTTCCACGCGTTCCACGCCATCCACGCGGCGAGCTAGTTCCTGCGCCATTTGCTTTTGAAAAAATGTTCCCACAGTACCTTCCAGGCGGACATGCCCGCGGTCGGTTTCAATATGCACGCGTCGTGCAGAAAGGTGCGAACAACGGCTCAGTGCACCAAGGACTTGATCGTGGAGGGGGGCGGTCGTGAGTGTCATTTCCATGGGACTCAACTCATCGCGAGGGGTGGGGAAGGGGAGGGAAGGAACGATTAGAGCGGGTTACGAAAACACGTGGTTGTGCTCCACGTGAAAACCAAGGGGAGCCACGCAGTGCGACCCGATGGCAGCACAACACCTTTTCGAAATTTGCTGTAGAAGGGCCGCGAGCGGCCATCTCGCCTCAGCCCGTAAACAGTATCGGTTACGGAGAATAGGCACTTCATCCACGCTACGGCCAACATTCAGGAAATTCGGGAAAACTTGGCCGGTTCTGCGGAGTCTACCAATTGAGCAGCAGAACCTGCCCCCGGCATGAATGGGGGGCCTGCCCCCGGCTTGTGAACGGGGGGCGATCGAGAGCGTCCGGCTGAGGCTGACAGCATGGATAGCAAAAAGGGAACCATAAGGACCTATCTCAAAACCGTACCGGGGGTATCCAGCGGCCGGAAAAGATGGCAATACCGGACAGCTTTGCGACGTGCATAAGGACCTCTCCCAAAGCCGTACCGGGGGTATCCAGCGGCCGGAAAAGATGGCAGTACCGGACGAGACGTGCCGTAAGACAACCTCTGGCGGCTGCGCCGCCCAGGTAGGCTGCGCCAACCTGGGCTACCCCCTGCCAGCCTCAGCCGGCCGTTCTCGATAGCCCCGGTTCCGTGAGACGTGCCAGAACCGGGGCTATCGCCCATCGGCTAAAACTCGACCGGGGGGGCGACCCCTCGTTCCAGCCGGGGGCAGGCTCCGCCGCCCTTAGGCCTGCAGCCAGGCGGGCAACTCGCCCGCCGGTGGTAAATGAACTACTTTGACGCTGCTGACGCCCGCCAGTTGCCGCATGTCTTCCAAGGCTGCCGCCGACGGCTCGGCATCCAGATTGAGAACCCCAATAGCATGAACACCTTGCTCGTCGCCCACACGGCCCACGGCCATTTGCCCAATATTAACGCCGTGCTTACCGCAAATAGTGCCAATGCCGCCAATAATGCCGGGCACGTCTTCGTGGTTGAAAATCAGCAAAAAGCCGTCCAGGTAGGCCTCCATGCGGTAGTTGTCCAGCCCCACCAAGCGCGGCATGGACTGACCAAACACGGTCCCCGTGGCCCGATGCTGGGCCTGATCGGTGATGACTTCTGCCGTCAGTGAAGAACGAAAGGCCCCCATGTCACTCGAGGCTTCGATGGCCAGGTCGATGCCTCGCTCCTGCAGCATCAACTCGGCGTTGACCAAATTAACCTCATCCTCCAGCGCGTTTTGTAGCAACCCCGCTGCAAAGGCAGCAGTCAGCACTTTGGTATCGCGACCTGCAATCTCCCCCCGATAGGTCAAGCGACAAGACTTGGCGCCGCCACTCTGCAGGCCGGCCAAAAACATGCCTAAGCGGTAGGCCACGTCCAAATAACCCCGCAGGGACTGGATCGTCTGGGGGTCCAGGGGGGCTACGTTGACCGCATGGCGAATCGTGCCCGTGGTGAGATAGTCGATCACCAATCCGGCGGCTTCCACGGCCACTTGCGTTTGGGCCTCTTCCGTACTGGCACCCAAGTGAGGCGTAACGATGATATTCGGATGACTTAGTAGAGGGCTCTCTTTTGTGAGCGGTTCTTCCTCAAAAACATCCAAGGCTGCACCGGCAATTTTCCCGTTATTAACGGCTTCGAGCAGCGCTTCCTCATCCAGAATCCCACCTCTAGCCACATTCAGTATACGTGCGCCGGTCTGCATTGAAGCCAACTCTTTTGTGCTGATCAGGTGACGGTTCTGCTCGTTAAGAGGCACGTGGATTGTCAAGAAATCAGCCTGTCGAATGACATCAGCCATCTCCATTAGCTTGATGTTGCGCTGGGCAGCATACTCTTCAGTCACAAAGGGATCGGTGGCAATAACTCTCATGCCCAGGCCATTAGCCCGTCTGGCAACTTCCTGTGCTACTCGACCCAACCCTATGGAACCGAGCACTTTATCACGGATTTCTACGCCGGTGAATTTGCTGCGTTTCCACTCACCGTTACGGATGTGGGCATCGGCTTGGACAATGTTGCGTGCTAGAGACATAAGCATGGCTACTGTATGCTCCGCCGCAGCAACTGTATTGCCAGTTGGGGCATTGACGACAATAATGCCGTTCTTGGTCGCTGCCTCAATATCGATGTTGTCTACGCCCACGCCAGCGCGCGCGATAACGCGTAGCTTTTTGCCCGCATT
>CAMYJY010000142.1 GCA_947258835.1 uncultured Pirellulales bacterium | reverse complement strand
CCCAGCCGCACCGGGATGCTCCGCAGTTGGGCCGCGCGGTCAAAGGCGAAATCCTGGCAGGCATAGATGATGTCAAAACCAGTGACCCAAGTCAGTACCGCCCCGCCCAAGACCAGTGCTGGTAGTAAATCGGCGGGGTCTGCCAGCACCTGCTCGCCGCGGATGGCAATCCAGGCAGCGATGGGCGACAGTGCCAGGGCCGTGCCCAGCCACACATGGGCCCCGGCGGTAAAGCGCTTGGCGTAGCTGTAGCCACACAAAAACAGCAGCACCGGTAGACTTAAATAGAGGGGCAGACGATTCGGAAAAAACAAACAGGTGCTGGCTACAAAGGCCAAGCTACAGCCTAGCATGAACACGGTAACTTGGGTCACGCTCAACAAGCCGGCCGGCAGATGACGGTTTTCCGTACGCGGATTTTGGCCATCGATGTGGCGGTCCACGAGACGATTACAAGCCATCGCCGCGCTGCGGGCGGTGGCCATGCACAGCAAAATCCCCACCAGTGCTGGCCAGCGGGGCAGGAACCTGGTGTCCGACAGCCCCTGACACGCCATCACCGCCGCCAGCAAAGCAAACGGCAGCGCAAAAATCGTGTGGCTAAAGCGAATCAAGGACAACAAATGGCCAACGGTACGAAACATGGAGCGTTTGCCGAGCTAGGGGGCCGGAGGCCGCCAGCTCGGCAAAGAAAAAAGAATTATGGAGGCAGTTCAATACACAACGTCCTGAGCCAACGTTCCAACCCACAACTCGCAACCCACAACTCGCAACTCGCAACTCGCAACCCACAACTCGCAACTCGCAACCCGCAACTCGCAACTCGCAACCCGCAACTCACTCACTCCGTGCCCCAGCGGCGCATGAGCCCATTATCAATTCCCAGCTGATCGCAAATACGGGCCACTAAAAAATCGACCAAGTCGCGGAGCGTGGTTACGTCATGATACCAACCGGGCGAGGCCGGCATCATAACCGCGCCTGCCTGCGTGGCCAGCCGCATGTTCTCGATATGGGGCACCGAGAGGGGGGTTTCGCGAGGGACCAGAATTAATTTGCGTCGTTCCTTGAGGTGCACCTCGGCCGCCCGCTGGATGAGATTGCTGGCCCCTCCGCGGGCAACGGCACTGAGCGTGGTTCCTGAGCAGGGACACACGGCCATTCCCTGTGTGAGAAAGGAGCCGCTAGCGATGGGGGCGTGGAAGTCCTGGTAGTGGTGATAGTGGAGCTCTCCAATCCGCCCCGCTTCGGCGGACAACACATCACTATCGGCACTGCCAATACCTGCCCGGACCTGCAGGAGGCGAATCTTGCTGTCTCCGGTAGACCCCACATTGTCGAGCATCAAATCGGCGGCCCGAAAATTTTTCAGGTCGATCTGAAGATCCATCTCTTCTTCGATGACCTGCACCCCGGCAGGGCTAATGGACAGATGCACGTCATGTCCCGTGGCCAGCAAGACCTCAATCAGGCGCACTGCATACACCGCGCCGCTGGCACCGGTGATCCCCACGCAAACATTTTTAATATCGGACATTTGAAAGTTATCACCCTGCTCTCTGTTCGCCCCCAGCCCCTTTCGATCCAACATAGAGGGTCGCCACTCCGAGTGTAAGACCGCGGTGCCAAACCCCCTGAAGTCCGGCCTCACGCATGAGCTGCATGAGTTCTTCGCCCTGCGGAAACTGACCAACGCTCTCCGGCAGATAATGGTAGGCGCTCTGGGCATTACGGGCCAGCAGCTGACCAATACGGGGCAGGACGTGATGGAAATACCAACCATAGATGGCCTTTAAGGGGTGGCGTTCGGGAGAGGAAAATTCCAGCACGGCCACTTGGCCCCCAGGGACACAGACGCGGACCATCTCCACCAGTCCGGCACGCGTATCGACCACATTCCGTAGGCCAAAGGCCACCGCCACGATATCAAACAGATTGTCGCCTAGCGGAATCCGCAGGGCATCGGCCTCGACAAACTGCACGGTCCCGCCGCCGCGGGCGGGCTGCGCTTTGCGATGGCCCAACGTCAGCATTTCATGGCAAAAGTCGGCCCCTACAATCTGCACGTCTGTCGCAGCGGCCCGCTGGTAGGCCAATGCCAGATCCCCTGTCCCCGTGCACATGTCCAGGATCTTCATACCTGGCCGAGGAGGCACACTTCGCACGGTGCGCCAGCGCCAGTAGCGGTCGATATTGAGAGACAGCAAATGATTCAAAAAATCATATCTGCCGGCAATTTCCCCGAACATCCGCCGCACACGCGAAGCCGATTTATCCACAGAGTTGTCCACTTCACATTCCATCTGCAGGTTTTGATGAAACAACGGCCAAAGGCCGTTGTTTTAAAAGTAAATTGATCTCAACAAGAAAAGGGGCTTCTGTCATGCTACTGCTGTTTGTAGCACGAGAGCGCCAGCTCGGCCACCGCTGACCCTGTACCATCCCGCGATCCGTCTCCATGCCACGCATTGCTGTCCACTATTTACCGCAGTTTGTGGCCGAGACCGAACTGGCCGGCAGTACGGTCGTGGTGGTTGATCTGTTGCGGGCATCCACCACGATTTGTCAAGCACTAGCCGCGGGTGCCCAAGGTGTGGTGCCCTGCCTCGAAGTCGACGAAACATTCACCACCGCCACACGGTATGAGCGGAGTCAAATTCTGCTCGGTGGCGAACGCGGCGGCGAGCGGATTGAAGGTTTTGACCTGGGGAACTCACCGGCCGACTACACGGCGGACCAAGTATTTGGCCGCACGGTGCTCTTTACGACTACGAACGGCACCCGCGCCCTGCACCATGCCCGCCTGGCCAAACACGTCTTGATCGGCGCGGCCGTGAATCGTCAGGCCGTGGCCCAGCGGCTGGACTCCACCGACGAGGTGCATATTCTCTGCGCGGGTACCGGCGGGAAGGTGACACGTGAAGACATCTTGGCGGCCGGCGCCATCGCCAGCAGCCTGGAGGGAGACACCAACCCGTGGGCCGCCTCGGCCTGCCGCGAGTGGCAAGAATTGCTGAGCACCGCCCGCGCCCTGCGGCGTTCTCCCAGCCAGCAGCTAGCCCAAGAACTCCGCTCCACCATCGGCGGCAAAGACCTGATCGCCCTGGGGTTGGATGATGACTTGGAAGATTGCGCCCAGCTGGATCAGCTCACGGTCGTCCCGACACTTGATGCGCACACCGGGATCCTGCATCACGCGTAGCAAATCGTTTTGCTCCCGGCGAGGATCCTAGTGACCCATGGCAGCGTCTCGCACTTGGCAGGGCATTGTGGGCAATCGTCTACATCCACATCATTCCCGCGCAGAACCCACGTCATTCCCGCGCAGAACCCACGTCATTCCCGCGCAGGCGGGAATCTAGACTGCCTGCGACTGCTACTGGATTCCCGCCTGCGCGGGACTGACGTAAGGGGACGCCGGGAATGACGTAAGGGGGACGATGGTAGTGACGTAAGGGGATGATGGGGATGCATGGAAGAGCGCCGCGGGTGACGGGAGAACTCCAAAAGTCCCTATCAAGTCGGGGTCCCTCACCGAAAACGCCAACTGTTGCACCATGGACCACGAAACCGCGAGCTGCACTCACCGCCCCGTTGCCCGTAGACGGTCTGCCACCGCCGCCTGTAGAATAGCTCCTTGACCATGGCAGGCCGGATAGCACGGCTAGCTTGTCACAGATGCCCGCAACGTGCGGGCATCCTGCCTTACAACACCACAATCAGAGCCTGTCCCAGAACCATACTGAGGTATCCAGCGACCGAGAAGGATGGCAACACCCAACGGTTTGGGGACGTGCAGCAAAAATCTCTCATGGAAATGGAAAAGCTAGTCTCGCTGTGCAAACGGCGAGGTTTTTTATTTCAGTCAAGCGAAATCTACGGCGGCATCAACGGTTTCTGGGACTACGGACCGCTGGGGGTCGAGCTCAAGCGGAACATCAAAGCTGCCTGGTGGCGGGACATGGTCACGGCCCACGACGAACTGGCCGTCTCGTCCGGCGCGCCCGGCACGTACGAGATGACGGGCTTGGATTGCACAATCATCATGCACCCGCAGGTGTGGAAGGTGAGTGGGCACTACGACCTGTTTAGCGACATGATGCAAACGTGCCGGCAATGCAAGAAGCTGATGCGGGCCGATCATGTTCCGGATATGTTGCGCGAGTCCGCTTGGGTCCAATCATTCACCGAGCACTGTGTCACGACAGACTCTCCTGGCAGTCTGAGCTGCGAGACCGCGTCCGTACTTTCCTGGGCCAAGACGAGGAAGCTGGGCCGCAAACTGGCACCGGGCTTGGCTGTGGTGCGGAACCCGGAAGCCACCCTGGCGTGGCTCACGGAAGATCAAAAAAATGGTCTCCAAGTGCAGGAGCTTTCCCAACTTTTGACCTACCTGGCTACCGAGCACAAGGACCAGACCGGCCTGCAAACGCCTTGTCCGCATTGCGGTGGCGATTTGACGGAGCCGCGGGCCTTTAATTTGATGTTCGAGTCCCACGCCGGAGCGCTGCAGAGCGAGGAAAACCGGGTTTTCCTCCGCCCGGAAACGGCCCAAGGGATCTTTGTGAATTTTAAGAACGTTGTGGATAGCACGCGCGTGCGGGTGCCTTTCGGCATCGCGCAGGTGGGCAAGAGTTTTCGCAATGAAATCACACCGCGGAATTTCACCTTCCGTTCCCGCGAATTTGAGCAGATGGAAATTGAGTTCTTCTGCCACCCGGACAACTCATCGGCCTGGTACCAGTACTGGCGGCAGCGGCGTTTTCAGTGGTACCAAGACCTGGGTTTGGCCGGCGAGCGCCTGCAGCTGCGGGATCATGACCCCGACGAGCTCAGCCACTACAGCACGGGCACCGCGGACATCGAGTATGCCTTTCCCTTTTTACCCGCCGGAGAGTTCGGCGAACTGGAGGGCATTGCGCACCGTGGTGATTTTGATCTCCGCAGTCATATGGAAGGCAAGCTGGACCCGGACACCTGTCCTTTAGAAGTGGAAAAGAACGAGGACGGCAAACCCAAGTACAAAGGATCCGGCCGCGATCTGACCTACCGTGACGACCTGACCAACGAACGTTTTACGCCGCATGTGATCGAGCCCTCGGCGGGAGCCGACCGCGCCACGCTGGCCTTCCTGTGTGAGGCGTACACCGAAGACCAGCAACCGGACGAAAAGGGCAAACCGCAAACCCGCGTGGTGATGAAATTCCATCCCCGCATCGCGCCCCTGAAGGCGGCCGTGTTCCCGCTGGTCAAGAAAGATGGCATGCCTGAAATCGCCAAGGATATTTACCGGGCGCTCAAAAAAGAGTTCCCGGCCTTCTATGACGAAAAGGGTGCGGTGGGCCGCCGCTACAGGCGGCAGGACGAGGCCGGCACGCCCTACTGCATTACCGTCGATGGCCAAACCCTAACCGACCACACGGTCACGATCCGCGACCGCGACAGCTTGCAACAGTGGCGGGTCCCCGTCGCCGATGTCGTCGAGGAAATTTCCCAGCGAGTCCGTTAAGATTAGGTTCAATGCCTACCGGCTGCAGCCGGTAGGCATTGGAATTTCGTGAGCTCCGGACTGAAGTCCTGCCCCCACTTGGGTGGCACCCAACGCTGGTAACGATTTTAGTGGCAGTATTGGGGGGTTCCAGTCATTCCCGCGGAGGCGGGAATCCAGTAGCAGTGCAAGTGGTCTAGATTCCCGCCTGCGCGGGAATGACGCAGGAGAGCGGCGGGAATCCAGCGGAGAGCCTGGTGCAAATTTGCTCCTTTTTCTTCTGGGAGAAAATCGTTATCAGCGTTGGG
>CAMYJY010000141.1 GCA_947258835.1 uncultured Pirellulales bacterium | reverse complement strand
TGCTGGGTGTGGCGCATACGGCCCGCGGGCCAAAAAAATGAGCCAGACCCCGTGGTGCCCTGCCGTCCGGTAATTCCCCAGGGTTCGAAGGGGTCAGGCACATTTTTTTGGCGGTTGGGCTGGGCGTGGCGCATGCGGCCCGCGGGCCAAAAAAATGAGCCAGACCCCGTGGTGCCCTGCCGTCCGGTAATTCCCCAGGGTTCGAGGGGGGCAGGCACATTTTTTTGGCGGTTGGGTTGGGTGTGACGCATACGGTCCGCGGGCCAAAAAAATGTGCCAGACCCCATGCATCCGCCCAATTCAGCTAGACCTTGGATCAAGCGGAGCTTGATCCAAGGTCTAGCCGCTGATCTCATGAGGCTCGATCTGATACTTTTCCAGCAGCCGGTAGAGACTGCGGCGACTGACGCCAAGAGTCTTGGCACTCCGTAGCTTGTTGCCCTGTTGCTGCTGGAGTGCTTGCACAACGCGGGCTCGGGTGAGCGAGGCCAGATCGCCGTCGGTACTCGGCAGCGTAGCAGCAGCTCGGTTTAAGACTTCCGGGGGCAGATTTTCTTTGAGCAACATCTCGTCATCGGCTAGTATTTTCGCCCGCTCAATGGCATTGATCAGTTGCCGCACATTTCCTGGCCAAGCATATTGCCGGATGGCCTCGCGGCAGTCCGGATCGAGTTCCCATCCGGACCCGATGCAATGATTCGCCAACAATAAGACGTCCTCGCCCCTTTCCCGCAGCGGGGGGATCGGGATCGTCATGATGTTGATGCGGTAGTAGAGGTCCTCGCGAAATCGCTTGGCCGCTACCTCGCTGGCCATATCACGATTGCTGGCAGCTATAATCCGCACATCCACGCGGCGTTCCTTGAGCGAGCCCACCCGACGCAGCGATCCATCTTCCAGCACCCGTAGCAGTTTCGGTTGCAGGGCCAGGGCCAGTTCGCCAATTTCGTCAATGAAGAGTGTACCGCCGTCGGCGACTTCAAACAGACCCGCCTTGGCAGTGACGGCACCCGTGAATGCGCCTTTCTCGTGGCCGAAGAGTTCACTTTCCAGCAATTGCTCAGGCAGAGCGGCACAATTGATCACCACCAGCGGTTTGTCGACACGTGTGCTCGCTTCATGCAGGGCCCGCGCCACCAGCTCTTTCCCCGTGCCACTTTCACCTTGAATTAAGATGGGCTTCTCACTGGGCGCGGAACGTTCCACCAGCCGAAACACCTCTTGCATCGCTGGCGACTTACCAATCATCCGGTGCTTGGGGGCGCTGTGCTTGAGCAGGGCCCGCAGTTGTCTGTTTTCGCGGCGAATGCGGCCCGCTTCGGCCGCTTTGTGGATAATGGTCTCCAGCTGCTTCATGTGGATTGGTTTGGACAGAAAATCATAAGCCCCCAGCCGCATGGCTGCGACGGCTTTTTCAATGGTCCCTTCTCCAGTGAGGAGGACCACCTCCGTTTCGGCATGGTTGGCCCGCAGTTCCCCCAGCAGATCGATACCGGACTTGCCGGGCATCACCAGATCGAAAATAGCAACAGAAAAGGCCTGGCTTTGTAGCTGTTCCAGGGCCGACTCCGCATTGTCGGCCTGTGCCACGCGGTGGCCGAGTTGGCAAAAGTAGTTGGCCAGCCCGGCCCGCAGTTCGTCGTCGTCATCAACGAACAGGATGTCTAACTTCGTTGCTGTCATAGTCTTGTCTTGGAAGCCCTGGGGTGGTCCGGGGACGAAGTTAAGATGGTACTGGTGTGGCCACGCTTGGTGTTTTTTCAAGGCGGTGTGGCCCGTTCCAGAGGGCCATGCTCGTTGGTGCAAACCGCGCGCCAGTTTCGTTGCCTGGAGGTGACACACCCGCCATTCGTGAATTATGGGGGGCAGGGCCGGCAGTCTCCAGCCCTGGTGGTGGTGATGGTTGTGCGGAATCGCACAGTTTTGGCTCGCCCGGTGGCCGGGACGCCGCTGGGGCCTTGGTTGGTTTGTCCGAGCCTTGGTGCGATGTGTGTCGTGACGACCCTGTTGCTCGAGAGCAGCCGGTTGGGCTCCGCCGTGTGAGAGGCCTCTCCTTGGTTCCGCCGACTTAGCTTGCCAAACGATTGATGCGCTGGTGGTGCGTACCCAGGGGGTACGTGTCTTCTTTGTAATGGAGCTGCATCACGTAGGCGTCTTCTGGCGAGTCTTCATAGTAGGATCGCAGTACGGACGTGGCGCGAAATCCCACTTGCTTGAAGAACAACTGGGCGGGAAGATTGGTCTCACGCACCTCCAACGAGATCCGCGTGCGGCGCTGGCTGGAGAGTTTGCTGATGAGTTTCTCCGCCATCTGACGTCCCACACCCCGCTGCCGCGCACTCTCACACACGGCAAAATTTAGAATGTGCAAACGTGTCTTGTGCAGCTCGTAGATCATGAAGCCGACCACGCCCTCATCGTGTTCAGCGACCATGCCGATGCAGTTGCGCCGACGCAGGCAGCTAATAAAGTCTTCTTCAAACCAGGGGAATTCGAAGCTAGCACGCTCGATGGCTAGCACCTCTGGCATATCCCGCTGGATCATCCAGCGGATATGAACACGCAGCTGTTGTTTGGGATTGGCACTCATGTCGGCCTCCTTCCTTGTCGGCCTCAAAGATTCGTCGTTCTGTGACCCGTGGGAACGGGAAAGTACCAGAAGCGACCGCATGTGCCAAGCGAGAAACCAAGGGCGGCAGAGTCCGGGGGGCAGACCCCCTTTCCTGCGAGTTTTTAGCGGCGAATTTTTGTCCAGATGAGATTGGTAGGGATGGGAACCACGACGAAACAACGCGACAACGGGCTTTTTGTTGTTGGTGCTGGCACGCTAGGCTTGCATGAAGCGGGCGTTGGCTGTGGTGTCGGGGGGGCCGTAGTCGTAGATGCGATAGCACTTCGTGATTTTGGCGCCGCCTTTTTTGAGCGTCTTGTAGGAGAGGTCGTTGCTTTCCAGGACCCAGGAGAATTCTGCCTCCTGGATACCCCATTTCAGTGCGTCCGGGACGAGTCGGGCGACGAGGGCCAGGCCAATGCCCCAGCTTTGATATTCAGGAAGCACATTGGTGCTGATCAGGCGGACCCTGGTGATTTCTTGGCGTCGGCGGAGCAGTTTCAGGAAACCTAGCGGCAACAGGCGGCCATCAATTTGTTTGATGCGTGGATTGTAATCCAGCAGTCCAAACATCGTGCCCACGGGTTTTCCGTCGATTTCGGCCATGGTGGTCAGCTCGGGGACAATCATCTGTTTCATACCGGCGGCCTGTTTCTTGACCTCCGCGTCCGACATAGGAACAAAACCCCATGTCGATACGAGTGACTTATTGTAGATGTTGAGGAAGGTAGTTATCTCTTCCTGGAATCGCTTGATGTTCATGGGGCGGCATTGGAGTTCAAAACGATCCAGGATGTTGTGACTCAAGGAGTATAGGCGTTTGGAGATTTCGTCGAGCATGTCGACGTGCCCCCAGAAGGCATACAGGTTTTGCGCTTTACGAAAGCCGTAGTCCTCCAGCAGTCGGCCATAGAAGGGCTTGTTGTACGGCATCATGAACCAGGCCGGTTCATCGAAGCCGTCGATCAATAATCCGCACTCGTAATTGAGGGATGGATTGACAGGGCCACGGAGCGTTTCGATGTCGCGGGCGGCCAACCACTCACGGGCCGCATCCAACAAGCGACCGGCCACCTCCGGGTCCTCGACCGATTCGAAAAAACCAAAAAAACCACGCCGCTCTTGGTATTGCCTGTTGTGGGCCTGATTGATCAGAGCGGCGATTCTGCCGCAGGGTTCTCCGTCACGGAGCGCGACAAAAGTCTGGATTTCGGCAGCATCATAAAAGGGGTGATGCCGATAATTGAGCAACTCTTTTTGGACAATCCGTAGCGGTGGAGTCCAGTGGGGGTCCTCCCGGTAGAGCTGCCATGGCAAATTGAAAAACAGCTTCCGCTCACGACGTGAGCTGACGGCAACAACTTCCAAATGCGACATAGAGCAGAGGCCGTTCTCGGGAGTTCGGGAATGGAAATAAATCAGGAGTCCGTCAGAGCGTTTACCGCACGTCCCGAAACCGTCCGGTGCTGCCATTCTTTCCGACCGCTAGACATCCCCAGTGCAACTGAGGGATCGCTCCTACTGTAAACGGACCCCCGCAGCACGGTCAAGCAAGATCGTGGCGAACGCAGGCTTCAGTTGCAAAACAGGAAACGCATCAAGCTGCAAAATGCACTTGACGTATCCTGGCTGATCTAGCGATGCTTGGGGCTAGCCAGGAGAGAATTCGCCGTGCGCCCGTGTGGGATCGGTGCGTGGATCTTGGCAGTCCAAGTTTTTCATAGGGCCGCGCCAGGGGGTGGCAGATTCCCTGGTTTGCCGCGGCGTAAGCCACATTTTTGGGGGTGGCCTTGCCATGCCACGCGCGTTAGTCACCGGCGCTACTGGGTTTGTCGGTTCGAATTTGGTTGCCCATCTCCGGGGGTTGGGCTGGGAGGTCCATTGCCTGGTGCGGGATGCGTCGCGGGCGGCAGCGCTGGAAAAACAGGGGGCAACCCTTTGTCCGGGCAATTTAGAATCTCTCGCCAGTATCCAGCAGGCCGCTGCCAAGACGGACGTGGTATTTCACCTGGCGGGGCGTGTCCGAGCGCTGAACAGCCAGGAGTTTAATGCAGACAACGTCGAGGGCACGCGGCGGGTGCTGGAAGCCGCTGCCGCGCAACCCGCCCCGCCCGTAGTGGTTTTTGTGAGTTCCTTGGCGGCAGGCGGTCCCAGTGCTCGGGGGGAGTCTCGGCGAGAAACGGATCCCGATCGACCGATTTCGAATTACGGTCGCAGCAAGCTGGCAGCCGAACGGGCGGCGGCCGGATATGCCAGCCAAGTCCCCCTCTCGGTGGTCCGCCCGCCCATCATTTTTGGCGCAGCGGACCAGGCCAGTCTGGCCATCTTTCGCGGGGTGAAGAGGTTGCGTTTGCATCCCGTACCCGGTTTCCGCACGTTTCCGGTGTCCCTCGTCCACGTGGCCGACTTATGCGACGCCCTGGTACGGATTGCCGAGCGGGGTGAGCGGTTCGTCAACGGCAACTCCTCTGGATCCGGTCACGGCATCTATTACGTAGCCGCCGAGCGGACCCCCAGCTACGGCGAGCTCGGTCAGTTGGCCGCTCAAGCCCTGGGCCACGGCACGATCGTCCTGCCCTTGCCCCAAGCCTTGTTTTGGATTGTGGGCGGTGCCATGGAGCTGGTGGCTCAGCTGCGAGGGTGCCCGGGCGTCATCAACCTGGACAAAGTTCGTGAGGCGGTCGCTCCCGGCTGGGTCTGCAGCGACCAAAAAATCCGCCACACCCTCAGCTACCAGCCCGCCGCTCCGCTAGAAGAACGCTTTGCAGCAACCGCCACCTGGTACCGCGAGCACGGCTGGCTGTAACGAGCCGTGATTTACCCCAGAATTGGGCTCGCCAAGTAGTGGATATTTGCACCCCCGCGACCTCTGTCGCGCCTGAGCCGATGGGCGATAGCCCCGGTTCTGGCACGTCTCACGGAACCGGGGCTATCACCCACCGGCTCATTAAATTCCGCGTGGGTGGCACCGACACATGTCCGGCCATGTCTTGCTCGTTGGTCACGTCCATTGCGGACGAGTGTCGGTGCCACCCAACGCTGGTAACGATTTGATCCCAGCAGAAAAGGAGCACGTTTGCACCATCTCGCCGCTCTCCAGCGTCATTCCCGCGCAAGCGGGAATCTAGACCAACTGGCACTGCTACTGGATTCCCGCTTGCGCGGGAATGACTGGAACCCCTTAATACTGCCACTAAAATCGTTACCAGCGTTGGGTGCCACCCGCGGAACCGGGGCTATCGCCCACCGGCTCATTAAATTCCGCGTAGAAACCCATAAAAAAACCCCAGCCAAACGGCTGGGGTTCGCGGCACAAAAACTCGCGCCTCGCAACTCAAAACTCGCGCCTCTTTAATACATCCCATCCATCCCCGGTGCGGCCGCGCCCTTGGCGCCGTCCTTCTTGGGGGCGTCGGCGATCAGGGCATCGGAGGTCAGGAGCAAAGTGGCCACGCTGGCGGCGTTTTGCAGTGCCGTGCGGGTGACCTTGGTGGGGTCGATCACACCAGCCTGGACCAGGTCGACGTACTCGTCGGTGGCGGCGTTGTAGCCGGTGTTGCCTTTGGATTCCACGACTTTCTCGCAGACAATGCCTCCGTCTTGGCCGGCATTGGCGGCAATCGAGGTCAACGGCGCGCGGCAGGCACGGAGGACGATGTTGTAGCCGATCTGCTGGTCATGCAGCAGGTCTTCGGGCGAAACCTTGCTACTGGCCCGCAGCAGGGCCACACCACCACCGGGCAAAATGCCTTCTTCCACGGCGGCCCGGGTGGCGTGCAGGGCGTCTTCGACGCGGGCCTTTTTCTCCTTCATCTCACTCTCGGTCGCGGCACCCACGTTGACTTTGGCCACACCACCGGCCAATTTGGCCAGCCGCTCTTCCAGCTTTTCACGGTCGTAGTCGCTACTGGCGGCTTCGATCTCGCGACGGATCTGATCGATGCGGCCTTTGATATCGCCGCTTTTTCCGCCGCCTTCGATGATGGTCGTGTTGTCTTTGTCCACCAGCACCTTTTTGGCACGGCCCAGTTCACCGAGGCCCGCCGTTTCCAGCTTGATGCCCAGGTCTTCGAAAATGGCCTGGCCACCGGTCAGCGTGGCGATGTCTTCCAGCATGGCCTTGCGGCGATCACCAAAACCGGGCGCTTTGACCGCACAAATATTGAACGTGCCGCGGAGGCGGTTGATGACCAGTGTCGCCAAGGCTTCTCCATCGACGTCTTCGGCCACAATCAGCAGCGGCTTGCCGGCGTTGACGACGGCCTCCAGGACGGGGACCAGGTCTTTTACGCTGGATATTTTCTTCTCGTGGATCAGCACGTAGCAATCTTCGAGCACGCAGTCCATCGAGGTTTGATCGGTGACAAAATACGGGGAGAGATAGCCGCGGTCAAACTGCATGCCCTCGACCCATTCCACTTCCGTGGCCAGGCTCTTGCCTTCGTCGACGGTGATCACGCCGTCCTTGCCAACCTTTTCCATGGCTTGGGCCAGCATGTCACCAATTTCGCCGTCGCCGTTGGAGGCTACGGTACCGACCTGGGCCATCTCCTCGGAGGTCTTGATGGTCACGGCCATTTTGTGCAGCTGGGCGGTGATGTCCGAGACCGCTTGCTCAATGCCTTGCTTCATTTGGACGGGGTTGACCCCAGCCACGACGGCCCGGAGACCTTCATTAAAAATGGCTTCGGCCAGTACCGTGGCCGTGGTCGTGCCATCGCCAGCGACGTCCGACGTCTTACTGGCAACCTCTTTGACCATTTGAGCCCCCATGTTTTCATAGGTCTCTTCCAGCTCGATTTCCTTGGCCACGGTGACTCCGTCTTTGGTGACGGTCGGTGAGCCAAAGGATTTTTGGAGGATCACGTTGCGGCCTTTGGGGCCGAGCGTAACCTTGACGGCGCGGGCCAACTTGCCAACGCCCCGACGCATGGCGTCGCGGGCTTCTTGGTCGAAGGCAATCATTTTTGCCATGGAAAGGTTCCTTATTTTGTGGTGTTGGTAGTGTTGGAGAAAGCAAAATCTGACGGCCACGGCGCTGCTGCCGAGGCGCTGGGAGGCAGCTGCAACCCTACTCGATCACGGCCAAGATGTCGCTTTCGCTCATCAGCAGGTACTCGTCATCGCCGATCTCGATGGTCTCGGGGGCGTAGCTGGTAAACAGGACCCGGTCGCCTTGTTGCACCTGCATGGCACCACGCGAGCCATCATCCAGGAGCTTCCCGGTGCCCACCGCCACGATGGTACCGCGGCTGGGCTTGTCTTTGGCGCTCTCCGGAAGAAAAATGCCGCCGGCAGTCGTGTCGAGCGACTCGTCACGGGAAACAACAATCTTGTCGCCTAGAGGTTGGAGGGCAACCTTGCTCTTCTTCTTGGTGGCTGTGGCCATGGGAAATCTCCGGAATGTTAGTTGGATGTAATTGGATGTAAGATGTTGGATGTGAGATATTTGATGTGGGAATGCCTGGGAGGGCCGGCTGGGTACGGATCTGTGGCTGCGGGCAGAGAGGGAGCCAGAGACCTCGTAGGCTAGTGCCTAAGAGCAAGCGGCGCGCCAAAGAGGGGAATTGTTCTAAGCTGCTTTGCTGTAAGCAATTAACTGTTTTTGCCAGATCTGGATAGGCTGCCATTTTGGGTGCGAAACCGCAGCAGATGCCGGTAGGCTAGAACCTTTGCTGCCATTTTGGCAGGGTCGTCTCGGCGTTCCGCCTAGGCCAGTAGCTGCCAGGCAGTGACCGCCAGGCCCAGCGGGATCAAGTACCAGGCAAAGCCGGCCAACCGTCCCTGGCGGACCCAGCGCAGGAGTAATTTGAGCGCGACCAGGCCGACCAGCAGCGAGACCACAAACCCGCAGGCCAGCAGGTGGACGGGGGTGCCCGTGCCTCCTTCCTGATAGGCCTCGATGCCTTTGAGCAATCCGCCACCGGCGATAGCTGGAATGGCCAACAAAAAGGCAAATGTTGCTGCTGATTCGCGGTCCAGGCCCACCCCCAGTCCACCGACAAGGGTGGCTCCGCTGCGAGAAATTCCTGGCAAGATGGCTAGGGCTTGCAGGACGCCGATGAGGAGTGCTTGGGAGGGGCGCAGGTCGCGATAGGGGATTGCTCCGGTCTGGCGGTGGGAAATCCAGAGTAGTCCTACGGCCGTTACTGGAAACAGGCAACCCGCCAAAAGTGTGTTTTGGAGTAGGCTCTCGTCGATTTGCAGTCCTACCACCGCAGCGGGCAAGGTGGCTAGCAGCAGGAGGCCGATGACCTGACGATCGGTGGAGAGCAAACGGAGGATTTCCCGTCGGTAGACGATGCACACGGCCGCCAGGGTGCCCAAGTGCAAGACAATCTCTACCTCCACCAAATCCTCTAAGGGTTGGCTACCGAACGCTTCCAACAGTGCGTTGGCGACCACCAAGTGTCCTGAGGAACTGACGGGCAAGAACTCGGTGAGTCCTTGGACAATGCCCAAGACAATAATTTCCCAGAGTGCCATCGTGGTGCATCCAACAGGAGAAAGGGAGTTGCCGGGGTAGTGTGGTCGCACAGCGAAGCTTCGACTATACCTGGAATATCGAGGGAAGTCTGCTGGCCAGGCCACACTTCTCGATCTTCCCGCGGGCTTCTATAATTGTCTGCAGTTTCTGACAGAACGGCCAGAGGCCGTTCTGTCAGAAGTAAATTGATCTAAAAAAATGAATTGATCGACGTTTCCCCCCCGCACGGCAAGAGGAACATGGGTATTCGACTGAAGTGTCCCAATGGGCATCAACTTCATGTCAAGGCATTTTTGGCCGGCAAGCGGGGGATCTGTCCCGAATGCAACGCAAAATTTACCATCCCGACCACAGGTAGCGATCCGCCGGGGCCCCCACATGAGGCTCCAGCGGACGATTCTGAGTTGGCAGTGGCTGTCGAACTTGCCGAGCCCGGCTTAGCTCCCCAGTCCGACGGCTTATCGTCTATGTCGGACTTGGTGCAGCAGCCGATCGCCACGGGCCTAGGCCAACACGCATTGTTGCGGCGGCGGCGCCGTGACCGCGCGCAGTTGATTACCACGGTCTTGGGCGGCTTGGTGATCTTGCTGCTGATCGCGGTGGTGTTGGTCGTGAGCCGTTAGGCTTAGAGTAAGAAAATAGGCTTAGAGTAAGAAAAAAGGCCGCACCTCCGAGCGAGGTGCGGCCTTTCAGTTACGCTACTCAGGGTCTCTTAGATTCTGGCATCGCCTGCGGGTGCTTCCGGAGCGGCCTCTGGCATGGCGCCACCAGCAGCTTCGCAGTCGCTGCAACCTTCAACTGCCGCGGCGGACTCACAGCTGCTGCAAGCAGGCGCCGCGCAACCACAGCTTGAGGTCTGGGTGCCACAGCACTTGCCCTTGCGGTGGGCCCGTCGCAACTGACGCTTGTTAAGGCAGCAGCAGTTGGTGGTGCAGCAGCTCTCGCAACAGCATGCTTCAACTTCACAGCCGCAGCTAGTTTCACATCCGCAGGCTGGGGCACAAGGTTCTGGGCAGGGAGCCGGCTCGCAGCACGTTGGCTCCGGCTGGCAGCACGTCTGTTGCTGGCAGCATTTCTTGGCGGCGCGCTTGCACTTCAGCTTGTCCAGGAGGCCTGCCTCTGCATCACCGGCGGAAAGAACAACCATTCCAGCTACCAAGACCATCATGGCGGTAGCCCATACTAGGACACGATTCATAACAAAATCCCCTCTCAAAAGAAAAAACAGGTTGGTGAAACGACAAATAAAATAACAGTGCAGCGACCAACGGAGGCGGGCCAATGTCCTCCGAGCGGTAGCTCGCCTTGGTTGGCCGGTCCCCGTTCAGGCCGGGGGCCGGTCCCCCGTTCAAGCCGGGGGCAGGCCCCCCGTTCAAGCCGGGGGCAGGTTCTGCCGCCCTGGGAACTTAGGGGGGCAGGGGAAATTTTACCGGTTTGTTTGCCAGGCCGGTAAAATAGGGCAGATGAGAACTTACCCATCGACAGCCCAATGGATTGGCTTCGCTGGGATTTTCGATCACGCGGCAGGTAAAAACTTACCTGCCGCTCGCCTTATTGGACGATGGTGGTACCGGTTTGGGCAGCCGTTTGTGTGGCTGGCCGCGGGCGGTTGTGGGCAGGTGTGGCTTGTTGGCCGTAGAATTCCGCGGCAGATTCCAGATTCATCACGATCAGTGGCTGGCCGGGGCCCTCGCTACCGGCAATGCCAATAATGCACCAGCGATCATCGACTTTGCGGAGGGCCAGCGACGCCTCTTCCTGAAAGGCCTGGCCATCGCTATCCAACTCGGTGAGCACGGTGTCGGCAATGGCCTGTTGGCCATCCACCAGCTCAAGCCCTTCTATTTGGAACCGCATCGTGGGGCTGGAGGGCAGCTGGAAATCGTAGTTGTTGTCTCGGATACACTTTTGAGCAGCTGGAGAAAGTAGTGCGAAGACTTTTTTGGTGTCTCCCGCACGCACCGAGCTCCAGAAGGTCTCCACGACCGTCTGGATGGCTACGGTGGGGTCGCTCGTGCTCCCGCCGCCGGGTGAGGCCGTGGGGCCGCAGCCTAGGAGCATGGTTGCCAGAGAAAGGGTTGCCAGAGAAAGGGTCACCAGGTGCAAGATTCTTGGCATGGGTACGCATCCCTGCTGGGAATGGCGGTGGGGCCAGGCATGGCTACCGGGGCCCGTGGGTGCTAGCTGAGCAGTGTCAGCGCGCGGGTGGGAGTGTGGCAAAAGCCTGTCCCTGGGTCAAGGCGTGTTGCCGGAGCATCCCGGCACGCTTTTTGCGGAGTCAAAAAAAAGATGGACCCATCTTTCGCCAGGTACCATGACTCTGTAGGGTTCAGCCCTGGCGTGGCCCCGATTTTTTACCGATGCGTAACCTCGTCACAATCCTCGATGGCGGTCGGCCGGCAGACGGCCGTCCCGCCCGGGAGAAAACATTTTTTATGCTTCTGCTACATCGTGGTAGAATTAGAGAGTCAAACTTCACGGTCTTCATTCCGTCGGGAGGACCAATTTTTTGGATAGGCCCGCGCCGAAATCAAGGCAGTGCGCAGCACTGTCTGGCACGCGTCTTTCTTCCAGCGACTCCACACCGTCGCAATGGACCGGAAGTTTGTTGTTGAAAGGAAAAAGGCCGCGGCCTACGGGCCGCGGCCTTTTTCTGATTTGTATGCGAGCTACCGCTCGGAGGGCCTGGGCCCGCTCCCGTGGGTGCAGGAACGGGCTTTCCAGCTTGGTGTCCCCCGGGGTCTGGCTCATTTTTTCGGCGCGATCGACTGGATTATCAACACCAGCACCGCCGCCGAAAAAATGTGCCTGACCCCCTCGACCCCTCGACTGGATTATCAACACCAGCACCGCCGCCGAAAAAATGTGCCTGACCCCCTCGACCTCCGTTGGTCGCTGGAATGCGCGCAGGAAGTACAGAGTTTTACCGTTTGCAGTCCGGAGGAGTTTGCCATGGAGGGTTTGCACGAGACGCAAGAGCTGATGTTGGACAACACGCTGCAGCAACTCATGAATGACGTCTTCGTCTGGATTGGTTTTGGCACCGTCGTTGGCCTGCTGGCCAAGGGGGTCATGCCGGGCCGGGATCCGGGGGGGGCTATCGCCACGGTGCTGATGGGGATTGGAGGCACCGTGATCGGGTGCGGGGTGGTCAGCTATTTTCGTCAGGCGGAACGCATTGTCCCCCTCAGCCCTCTGGGGATGTTTGTGGGCGTGGCCGGTACCCTCTTGATTCTGTTTTTCTACAAATTACTGGGTGGTTATTATTTTGTGGAAGGCGAATACGTCACCCGCGCGCATCGTCGTCGTGGTTGGGGCCGCCGACGACGGTACAGCACGGGCGCATGGGGGAGGGATTGAAAGAGTCGCGAGTTGCGGGACGCGAGTTGCGAGTTTTTTGTGTCAGGAGCTCGGCGGGTGGCACTTGTCCGCCAATCGTTCACTCTCTGGCAACGTTCTCTCCGAACGACTGTCGGTGCCACCCGCCACCCGCGTGAGCCGCTCTGTGTCTCTGTGCCTCCGCGAGAACAAATAAAACGAGCCCACTCTTGCACCCGGACATGGCAGCGGGCAGCCGCGCTGGATTCCCGCCGCTCTCCTGCGTCATTCCCGCTTCGCTCGC
>CAMYJY010000140.1 GCA_947258835.1 uncultured Pirellulales bacterium | reverse complement strand
AATCGGCCGACAAAGGATGACTCCACGGCCGAGTCAACTCCGGCCGACTGTCGGTGCCACCCGAGGAATGTGTGATGTGAGATGTAAGATATTTGATGTGAGGTGTGATTTTCTTAGGTAGCATCCCAGCTTGCTAAGGTTGTCCCATACATCAAATATCTCACATCTCACATCTCACATAATAAACACATCTCAAAAAGGTGGGGCTTCGCCCCAGCCTACGACTTTTGGCTTGGTGGCCACGGGAAAAAGGCATTGGTCCGCCGGACGTAAGCGGCGTAGCCTGGTTTTGTTTCTTTGAGGCTTTTCTCGAGCAAGGTCACGCCGGAGACGCGGCGCAAGAGTACGGACATGACCAGCGGTCCGATCACCGTCCACCAGGCAGCTCCCTGGGAGAGGGCAATCAAATAAAGTCCCCACCAGACGAGAAAATCACCAAAATAGTTGGGGTGTCGTGTGTAACGCCAGAGTCCCGTTTGGAGCAGGCCGTGCCGGTTGGCGGGATTCGCCTTGAACTTGGCGAGTTGCCAATCTCCCACGGATTCGCAGAGGAAGCCTAGCGTCCACAGCACGACTCCGCCGCTGCGCACCCAGCCGGCAGCCGGCGCCGCGACCGCAATGCCGTACTGCACGGGCAGGGAAACCAGCCACATGATGGCCCCTTGCAGCGCGAAGACGGATCCGAGGCTCACGAGAGGAAACCGTGCTCCCCATGTGCGTCGCATCGCTTGATAGCGAAAGTCTTCGGGTTTGCCGTGATTCCGCCAGGCCAAATAGACAGACAGACGCACGCCCCAGAGGGAGGTCAGGCACGGCAGCAGCAGCGGTCCGGTCGCACCGACGTACAAAAAACTGGCCCAGGCGATCAGTACAAAACCCATGCCCCACACCAGGTCCACAATGCTCGCATTGCGGAGCCGCAAGCTGAGCAGCCAAGTCGTGCCCATCAGCGCCGCGACCACCGCAGCGGATAGCCCGCCTACCTGCTGCACCAGAGGGCTCATCGGCCGTCACTTTCGCTGGAAAAGATAATGGGAAACGAACCACTCATGACCGTGGTTGTATTGAAAAAGTTCCTCGCAGGCCATGAAAAACATCCGCCAGCGCTGACGCCAGCGGCGGGCCTCGCTGTCTCCATAGGTTGCGCGCAGGATGCCGGGCAGCGATTCGTCCATACTGTCAGGAGTTGCAGGCTGTGCCGCCTGCCCGCTGTGCGGCGAGATTGGGGAGCGGGGCGGTGCTTCGTGCGTGGTAGCTCGGCTGGGCTGCCGCTCCGCGGCATCCAGGTTGTGCAGCCAGGCCCGGCAGGTTTTCGCGTAGTGCAAGCCATTCCATTCCCAGCGGCCCACCAGCTCGAAGGAATCCGCACACCGTGGCAGCAGGTCCGCACTGGGCATCATGCCGCCGGTAAAGAAGTACCGCCCCATCCAATTTTCCTCGCCAGCGGTCTGGAAAAAATAGGGCCATTGTCGGTGGCAAAAGATATGCACGAACAATTTGCCGTGGGGCTGGAGCCAGCCGTGGAGCCTGTGCAGCAGCGCCGTATGATTCCGCAGGTGCTCCAACATCTCGACCGAGACGATGCGATCGTAGCTATTGTCCGGCGCGTAGTCATTAACATCCGCAGTGATGACTTCGAGGTTGGCAAGTCCTCGTTGTTGGGCTTGCTGCTCGATGAATTGGCGCTGGGAGTGCGAGTTGGAGACGGCCGTGATGGGACTGTGGGGATACCGTTGGGCCATCCACAGCGAGAGACTTCCCCAGCCGCAGCCGAGTTCCAAAATTTTTTGCCCGTCTTCCAGCTCGGCATGTTGACACGTTAAGGTCAGCGCCTGGGCTTCGGCTGCCGAGAGGTCCTTGGTATCGCTGGGCCAATAGCAGCAACTGTACTTGCGGTGGTCGCCCAGCACGTGGAGGAAAAAACCTGCCGGCACCTCATAGTGCTGTTGGTTGGCCCGTGCGGGGGTGACCGCGATGGGGAGGGACTGGGTGGCCTGCAGGAAGGCGTCGAGTGATGTGGCGGCATCTTGCGCGCGGAGTTCCCGCAGCCGGTTCTTCAGCAAGCGCCGCATTCCCCAGCGGAGCAGCCAATCGGGGAGCAGGCCGCGTTCGGCGGCCTCCAGCAAGTACCCCCCGTGACGCCGGGGCGGCGGCGCGGAATTGTTTTCCGGCACGTTGCCAAACTTTTTCGTGGTCGTGGTCGCTGCATCTAGCATGTCGGTTTGTCCCAGGCCATCTGGACCACGCGCACGGCTTGCTCCCGAAACGCTGCCTCGCAGTAGCACAAATAATACTCCCACATGCGGACAAAACGATCATCGAAGCCGAGGTCCAGCACCTGTGCCACGTGGTCCAGAAATCTTTGTCTCCAAGCCTGCAAGGTGCGGGCATAATGCGGGGAGATATCTTCGAGGGAATGGAGCCGCAGATTGGAGGTCCGTCCCACGGCCTCTTGCATGGCGGCCACCGACGGCAAAAAACCTCCCGGGAAAATGTACTGGCGAATAAAATCGACGCCACGGCGGTAGGCCGCATAGCGCTGTTCGGGCATGACGATTGCTTGGAGAACCAATCTGCCACCCGGTCGGAGGAGCTGTCCACACTGACGAAAATACGTGTCCAGGTGGCGCTCGCCCACCGCTTCAATCATCTCAATCGAGACCACTTTGTCATATTGCCCGCTGAGTTGGCGGTAGTCGGTATTGAGCAGTCGGACGTGGGACGTGACACCGGCGGCCTGAAATCGTTGCCGGGCTCTTTTGCCTTGAGCGGCGGAAATGGTGGTCGTCGTGACCTGGCAGCCATGATGTTTCGCCGCAAACAGGGCCAACCCGCCCCAGCCGGTGCCAATCTCCAGCAGCTGGTCTGTGGCTTGGAGCGCGAGCTGGCGGCAAACGCGGTCCAGTTTTGCCAGGGACGCTTCGTGCAGCGTCATCCGAGGGTCTTCAAAATAGGCGCACGAGTACATCAGGCTCGGATCGAGGAAGAGCTCGAAGAGCTCGTTGCTGAGGTCATAATGCGCCGCAATATGACGGCGGCTGCCGGCAAGCGTGTTGCCGTCCAATTTGCTCAAGAAGCTACGGAGGCCGTAGGCGATGGCGGCCAAACGGCCCTCGGCGCCGGCCATGCGGTGGAGATTGCGACAGAGGATGCGTAGCAGGGAGGTGAGGTCCTCGGCATCCCACTCCCGCTGTAGGTAGGATTCCGCGATGCCCAGGCTGCCCTGGGTTGCCAGGCGGCTAAAGAATTTTGGGTGATGGATCTGCCACTCCGCCCATAGCAGGTCGTCGTCTCCCCAGCTCTGTTCCGTACCTTGCCAGTCCTGAACTCGGATCTGGCCGTGTTCCAGACCCTGCAGCCACCGATACAATTTGTTCTTGGCAAACCGCTGCAGCCAGTTCAGGGAGTGACCCTGGCGGGTCTGCGGTGTGTTGATCGTCGCGGCGGGTAGCTGTGGCGGAGTGATTGTTGAATTCGACATCAAGGGCTCTTCGGATGGGGGTGGAACGGTACCCGCTTCCACCAGAGTTTCAGTGCTTGCCAATAGATGGCCAGCAAAACTTGGGCGGTCATCCACGGATAACCCACCACGGCACGCGTCACATTTCTTATAGACAGCGGGCGCTGCCGAAGCAAGAGCGTGGCTGCAAAGACCTTGCCGTTGAGATCGTGGTCTTCGATGTGTACCGTGAGCCGCTCCGAGGGGATTGTCAACCGCCAGTGGTATTGTAACGCCATCGGCAGGAAAGGCGAGACGTGCAGTTCTTTATCGCACTGAAAATGTTGCACGGCCTGCCCCGCGGGCCAGGGAATCACATAACCATGCCGTTCCCCCCAGGGGGTGTTGGTGACTTCAGCCAGGACCGCTTCCAGTTGGCGTCCATCGCTGCTGTAACAGTAGTAAAAAGACACTGGATTGCACACCAAGCCAAAATACCTGGGATGGGTCAGCAGCATAATCGGCCCCGCGACGTCCAGGTCCGTGGCCTGCTGTACGGTCTCCCGCACGCAGTCCGCGAGGGGGCGATCGGGATCGCCATGATAATCGGCCCGTCGAAAGCGCAGGCAGCTCCAGGGGCTGGTGGAGAGCAACCGCGGCCAGCGAAACACCTGTTCGATCTCATCCAGGTGGATGCCAAACAGGCATATTTTGTAGCGAAAGGCGTGCTGTCTGGGGGTCCGTCGGCAGTGTTGCACGACGCCTTCGTAGAGGCAGGTCCGCGGTGGGATCGCGGGGGAGTCGCAGGCCCCAGGCGCGGTGAGGGATTTTCGCGCGTGACTGGGGGGAGTTGGGGGCACGTGGCTCAATCCGTCCCTCCGGTAATTGTGGTCGTAGTCGCAACCGCCGGGCTGCCGCCCTGTTGCGTCGTGGAGTAGGGTTGTCTGGTAGCGGCCGTCCAATCCGGAATGCCGAAGTCACGACAGACCCGCAGGGCGCTCACGACGCCATCCTCGTGAAATCCATTCCGCCAGTACGCACCGCAAAACGAGCTGCGGCGGTGGCGAATCAGTTCCTGATGCCGCTCCTGGACCGCCTGCCGTCGTGTGGTGAACAGCGGGTGGGAGTAATGAAACTGGGCCAGCATCCGTGCGGGATCGATCGACTCCGTGTCATTCAGTGTGACGCAAAATGTTTGTCGGGAGGCCAGATTTTGGAGCAGGTTCATATTGTAGGTGACTGTGGGGGGCGAGGTGGGATTTCCCGTCAGACGATAGTTCCAGCAGGCCCAGGCCCGTTTTCTGAAGGGTAGCACGGACGCATCGGTATGCAGTACGGCCACGTTTTTGGCGTAGGGAAATTCGGACAAGATCTCACGTTCCGTGGCATCGGCGTCGTCGAGCATCCGCAGCGCCTGGTCGCTGTGGCAGGCCACCACAATCTCGTCAAAACTTTCGGTGCCGGCGGAGTGCTGGACCCGGACTTCGTGTTCCAGCCGCCGCACGGATTGGATGGGGCAAGCCAGTCGGATTTGTGCGGCCAGCGGCTGGGCCAAACGCGCAACATAGGCCTGGGAGCCTCCCTGGATCACCCGCCAGGTGGGGCGATGGCGCAGATCCAGCAGACCGTGGTTGAGGAAGAATTGCAAAATAAAACCAATTGGGAAGCGGGCAAATTCACCGCCGGGACAAGACCAGATGGCCGCTCCCATGGGGAGCAGATAGTGCTCGCGGAATTGGGCGGAATATCCCTTTTCGGCAAGGTAGTCGCCGACGGATTGCTCCGGTGGGACGGACTGATAATCCGCACTGCCTTCGCGGTTAAAACGCCAGATATCGCGGAGCATTTTCCAGAAGGACGGTCGGCACAGATTCCGCCGCTGGGCAAACAGTCCGTTGAGCGAGGTGCCATTGTATTCCAGCCCCGAGGCATCGCAGCGGACGCTAAAACTCATGTGTGTCGGCTGCGTGGCGACGTTCAGGTCGGCCAGTATTTGGGTGAATTTGGGATACGTCCGCTCATTGTAAACGATGAATCCCGTATCGATGGCCAACTCTTCCGGCTGGTCGGTCAGTGTTACGCGCGCGGTATGGGAGTGACCACCAATCCGCGGCTCCGCTTCAAAGACGGTTACCTCGTGATGGAGTGCGAGCAGCCGGGCGCAGACGAGTCCGGAAATTCCAGTACCAATGACAGCGATACGCAACGCGACCTCCTGGAGTGATTTACCTCATTTTGCTCATTTTGAGTTATAAGCTTAGTCGTCATTCGAAGCAAATTGCCCAGGCTGCCGACTACGCGGATTTTGTGGAGCGGAATCTATCGTATTCCGTGACCAGAGCAACTGGGTAAGTAGGTTGCTCGCAAGCTGTCGGAG
>CAMYJY010000139.1 GCA_947258835.1 uncultured Pirellulales bacterium | reverse complement strand
CGGTGCTGGTGTTGGCAATCCAGTCGCTCGCGGGGAGTCGAGGGGGTCAGGCACATTTTTTCGGCGGCGGTGCTGGTGTTGGCAATCCAGTCGCTCGCGCCGAAAAAATGAGCCAGACCCCGGGGGGACACCAAGCTGTGGAGTGCGTTCCCGCGCCTCCACTCGGCTGGCCGGGACGATTCTGCCACTTTCTTGCCCCACCGCATGAATCTTTGCTTATCATAAGTTCAGATACTTTTCATCTCCTTTGGCGAGAGCCCACTCACCTCCTTTGGCGAAAGCCCACGATCTATGCCTGTTTGCCCCCATTGCCACGCGCGACTTGCCTCCGAGGAAGTGCAATCGCACCTATGTCTGAGCGGTGCCCCTGACACCAGCCCGACGGAAGACAGCAGCCCTGCCCCCGGCCTCCCTCCAGCCTGGCGCACCGTCAGCGGTAGCAGCCAACCCACCGTCACGCTCCGCGCACCGGCCGCGGACCCATCCCACCCAGTCAATATGCAGACGCCCACCCGCACTCTGGCAGCGGACGACGATAACTCCGCAGGGGACGAGGCGGATTACAAGATCATCAGCTACACCGCCGAAGGCAGTATGGGCCAGGTCTTCCTGGCCCGCCAAAATTCGATGCAGCGGATCGTGGCCGTGAAACAGTTGAAGTCGGAACTAGGGGTCGACGAGCGGCATCGCCAAAAGTTTTTGGCCGAAGCAGCAGTCACCGGGGAATTGGATCACCCGAATATTGTGCCCGTACACGATTTGGGGGTCAGTCAAGAAGGTCAGCTGTTCTATTCCATGAAGATGATTCGTGGACAAAGCTGGCAAACCGAAATCAAACCAAAGCGTCAAAGCGAAAATCTGGAAATCCTGATGCGGGTGGCGGACGGAGTGGCCTACGCGCACTCCAAAAATGTCATCCATCGCGATCTGAAACCAGAAAATATCATGCTGGGTCGCTTTGGTGAGGTCCTGGTCACCGACTGGGGCGTCGCGGTCTACCTGGACGAAGACCGCAACTTCGGTCTGGCCGGTACCCCGGCCTATATGGCACCTGAAATGGTGTCGGGCCCCCCGGAAGCCCTCTGCAAACAGAGCGACGTGTACTTGCTGGGGGCCATCCTCTTCGAAATTGTCGTGGGCGTCGCCCCGCACCACCTCTCGGGCAGCACCGAAGAGGTCCTCATCCGAGCCGCTGCCAACGAAATCGTAGCCACCGACATCCAAGACGAGTTGCTGACCATCGCCCAGCGGGCCATGGCCACCAAGCCCACGAGCCGCTATGGCTCGGTCGAACAATTCCAGGACGCGCTGCGGGCCTACCAACAACATACCGAAAGCCTGATCCTGCTCAGCCGAGCGGAAGCGGAATTGGCCGATGCGCAGCGAAATAAACGGCCCGAATCCTTTTCACGAGCACTGTTTGGTTTCGAAGAAGCCATCAAATTATGGTCCGGCAATACGCGGGCCTACGCCGCGCAGCATGAGGCCAAACTCGCCTACGCAGAGCATGCTTTGCAGAGCGAAAACTACGAGCTGGGCGTGTCCCTCCTGGACTCCGAAGACCCGCGGGATGCCCCGCTGCTTAAAAAACTGGCCCAGGGGAAAAAAGAACGCGATTTGAAAACGCGTCGCCTCCGCCTGGCGCGGATCACCACCAGGGCCTTGGCTGGCGTGCTGGTCGCCGTACTGTCGATTGCCACATTGTGGATTAAAACCGCCAAGGACAAGGTCGATGAAGAAATGCAAAAAGTCGATCGCCTCAACGTGAGCCTCTCCCACAGCAAGGCGGAACTGCAAACCGAAAAAGACAACTTAGTAGATGCTAATTTGCAGATTTCCCAAGAGCAGGAGAAATTAAAACAGGCCAATGTCTCGCTCCTACAAAAAAATCGGCAGATTCAAGAAGCACGGGACCTGGCACAAAGTCGAGAAAGTGCCGCGCTGGAGGGGCAGTTCATCTCGGAGGTCGCTCTCATTAAATCACGGATCTCGGACAACGAAGTCTCTCAGCCCCGGCGGCAGTTGGCTGCCCTGCGGGCGAATCCGGCGCTGCAAAAATACTGCGACTGGGAATGGGATCGGCTGCACTACCTCTGCCATCCCGAAACGGCTTCTTTGCCCACTGCGGGTGGCCCGCAAGCCGCCATGGGGGCCAGTCGTGATGGATCCCTGCTGGCGAGAATCACACGGGATGGCTCGGTCCTGCAAGTTTGGCACCGTGATGACCAGGGAAGGCTGACCGCTGGTCCCAGCACGGCTGTAGCGGGCTTGGTGCCCCGGGCTCTGGCCCTTTCCAGCGACAACCGTTTGCTAGCCGTGGGGGGCAGCTACCGCGGCGATCGGCAGGCAGATCCCGTAGTGGCGATTTATCGCGTGACTGCCGAGCAGCTGGTCGCCGAAATCACGATCTCCGCCAAGGATTTCTGGCAAGTGGCCGGCGATGGCTCCGCCAGCCAGCGGAGAGGAAACGTAGCAAGTCTCGATTTTTACGCGGGGGAAGTGCCGTGGCTGGTTGTTGCCGGTGACAGTCCGCATGCGGTCGTCTACCACCGCCCGGCTGGCGAAGACTGGCAAGTCCTCCAAAAGATCCCCCACTGGGGCATCGTCCGCGAAGCCCGCTTTGCCGTGGACGGCAGCGCGGTCGTGACGGTCAACCGCAGCCAACAACCCCAGCGTCAAGGCGTGCACGTGTGGCCCATCGCGGCCGGCCAAATCGCCCTCCGCGAAATGAGGTTCTTGCCGGGATCGTTTACGACCGCCGTCTGCGATCCGCTGCGGACCGGCACCATTGCTTGTGGGCAGCAGGATGGACGGATTCGGTTCTGGCAGTGGCAGCAGGAACCGACTAGCAGCACGGTGCTCAACGGACATGAAGTGGCGATCCGCGCGCTGGCCTTCAGCCCCTCGGGAGAGCGGTTGGTCACCACCGGCGACGATCGCTTGCTGAAAATTTGGCGACGCAACACCACGTCGCAGCGCCCGGACGAGGCGGGTCCGATCGACGGCAGCGGCTGGCGAGCGGACCAAAAATTCCCCCCGCTCCGCGGCCACGAATTGCCCGTGATCCGTTGTCAGTTCCTAGACGAACACAATCTCATTTCGTTGGATCGCATCGCGCAAATTTTTAACGGCTCCTCCTCGCCACCGGTCAGCGGCGACCGTGCTGTCGGCCTAGGAACACTCCCACCAACCCAACCCCGCGGAGGCAGGACGCGAATCTGGGATCTGCGTCGGTACTTCGACCAGCTCACGCTCCTCCACGACCAAACCCGCCAGCCATGCTATCGGGCTAGCTTCAGCCCGCAGAGTAAGTTGCTGGCCACGGCGGGAGCAGACGGCGCCATTTGGCTGTGGCGCGGGCCCGACGCGGACCGACCGGGCAGCCCCGCGGCCGGCCCCGCCTATGTGGGCCATCCGCGGAGGCCCCCGGGAAAATTCTTTGCCCAACCCATACGTCTCCCCGGACGGGATACGCCTGGAATCGCCACGCTGATGTCCGCCGACCCCCGACAAAACCAACGGAAGCTCGATGCCTCACTCTGTTTTTGGGACGTTGGCGCAGGAAAGTTTTTGCTGCAGCAGCCCGTCGACAGGATGAATTATTTTGCCTCCAGCGGAGACCAGGCGATCGCCGTGCTGGGCCGATCCATCGCGCCGGCCAGCGTTGCTTTTTGGGAACTCAGTCAGCCCGCAGCGCTGGTCTGCCGGCAACGGGGACAAGTAGATTATCTCACGACGCTGGCGGCCTTGCGGCCGGCTAGCGAGCAAGCCTTTTTGGGTATGCTCAATGAGCAGGGCAAGTTGGTTTCCCTCTCAGCCCCCAACGTGCTGCGAACCGAGACGATTAAAAATATGCCAGATGATCTGACCGCAGCTGCCTTTACCGCAGATGGGAAATGGCTGCTGACGATCCAGCAAGAGGGCCGGACCAACCGCGTGCTTTGTACTGCCTGCGAGACGGGCCGCAGAGTCGGAAGTCTCTCCCTGGCGGACGGAATTTCCTTTCATCTGGACGTGGCCCAAGGGAAGGCGACCAACCGGGCGGTGGTTCTCTCGCATCCTCGTGGTGTGAAAGTGGGCCATGCAGACTCCCAACTCACCATGCTGCAGATTGATGCCGGTCGCCTGACCCAACTGAGGACATTTACCGGGCCGTTCATCCACGCGAGCCTGTCTCCCGACGGGGATACCGTGCTGGCGCTCCGCCGCCGCGACTCCGGGCACATCGAGCTTGTCGAACTCCGCGACGACCAACAAATCACCCACCCGCTGTCCGCGGCCATCGCGCGGACCAGTCCCGAGGGCCTGCGGTTTTTGGATCCGCAACGACTCCTCACGCACGGTATCAACCGCTACGGCAGGCCGGCAGTGCACGTCTGGAATTTGGCAGCCGGCACAGAGCAGGCCCGCATGACTTCCGGGAGTGCCGTCGTGTGCACCCGACTGGGCCTCAACCGCCTAGTGTCGGTAGGTCGCAACGGCGTGGTCTATTTGTGGGATCTCACCGAATTGGAACGACCTGTGCTCAAGCGCCAGATCGTTGCCAGGGGAATAGCGAACGTCCGTCGCGCAGCGATTTCCCCCGACGGAGCGACCGCCGTGCTGATCGATACGTCGGGAATAGCCGCGGTCGTTGACGTGCCCCAGGGCACGGTCCAGCGCGTTGGTGTCGACCAGCGCGCCCTGGACGCCGACTGCTCGTCCGGACAAACGGCGATTTTATGTGCCGACGGCAGAATTTGGCTACGTGAGGGCGAGTCAAACGGGGGCTGGCTGGAAAAACCTCAGCAGCTGGCAGGGCAGCAGGGGGGGCCAACGGCCAAGTTGCTACGGTTATCCACCGACGGCAAGGCCTTGGCCGCCCGCCTGGGCAACCAGCTGGTGCTGTGGCAACAAACCGACTCGGGGGATTGGCAAGGTCCGCTTGTCGCCGGCAATATGGGTTCCCAAGCTACCGCGCTGGTATTTTCGGCATCCAAGCAGCGGCTGATTACGGGAGATGCCTCCGGGAGTCTGCGTGTACTCCAAGTGCGTTGGCCGGCAACCTCAGGCGCGGGCTTGGCCTCAAAACTGCAGCTCCGCGAGCTATTCAGCTGGAAAGGGCACAAGACCAAAGTGCTCAGCCTGGATTTCTCACCAGCTGGCCGGCATCTGGTGAGTACCAGCGAGCAAGGACAAGCCGTGGTATGGCCTTCCTTGCCCCAACCGGCACCGCACGGGGAGTACCCCGTGGCTAAAACAGGCAGTAGCACCAGACGGCTGGGGGACGCACAGTAAGTGCCATTCCCAGAGTGACAAATTGGTTTGTGCCAACCAGTGGGGATGCGCCGAGGCCAGGCGAGCAGAATAGTGCCAAATGACCGCGGATCGCGCCAAATGTTTGACTTTTTGACACCCCCTGATTATCAATAGCATAGCGGGCCATCACGACAGACAAGGTGCCGGACATCCCCCCAGGTCTGCACGCGAGCGTCGCCACATGGCTCATTTCTGTAAGACGCTCTGGAAATTGGGGGTTGCACGGTCCCCTACAAATCGTTGGCTGACTTTTCTATGCGGAACCTCACGTCCCGACTGCGACGTTTACTACGACTGCAACTTGCGGGAGCGAATGTCGCTGGGTGCACAAGCTATGCGACCCGTTTCCAGTCGCGTCCCACGATTAGGCGGCTGGAGCAGCGCCGCGTGCTGAATGCGGACTTCGGCCTGGGAGACGTTGACGGCGTTGCCGCCTTCACGCTTTCCGATTTCGATGACGCCAACCAGTCCCTGAACATCACTCGACCAGAGAAGCGGCTGGTTCTCAACGCCGACGCGGC
>CAMYJY010000138.1 GCA_947258835.1 uncultured Pirellulales bacterium | reverse complement strand
TTCGCTGGCGGCGTATTGTTCGGCGTAGTCGAGGATCCACTGTTCGATGAGTTGCCGAAAGCTATCCAAGTCGGCGTCTTTCAGCAGTTGGTAGTGATTGCGGCTGAAATTTTCTTTGTTGCGGATAGCCCCTTTGGCCTGCAGGTCGAGAACGTGATAGTCATTGTGGGGGCTAATCGTCAGTGTGAGCCGACTGAATAGATTGTCTCGTTTGCCCGCCTTGATGGCCAGGTCATCGCGGCGGACGGCTGCTCCCCAGCCTCGTTCGTCGACGACAGCTGCCAACTTAAAACCGGGGAAATTTTCGGCCAGTTGTCCGAGGCAGGTCTCGATATGTTCGGTCAGCTCCCGACGATGGGCCGCGTGCAAGCGTCGCCATTCTTCTTCGCTCATGGCGCGTGCTGCGGCTGCCGCCGCTTTGGCATCTCGGGCCTGTTGGCCGCGATCGGCGGCTCGTTGTAATCGCTGTTTAAAATCCATTGCTAGCATGGGGGGAAAGGGAGGGATATGCTACTGATCATGCAGCGCAACCAAGATGCCTGCAAGCCCCGCGGAAAATTGCCTGGCGGCACCTAACGCTGGTAACGATTTGATCCCAGCAGAAAAGGAGCAAGTTTGCACCAGGCTCTCTGCTGGATTCTCGTCGTTCTCCAGCGTCATTCCCGCACAAGCGGGAATCTAGACCACTGGCCCTGCCACTGGATTCCCGCCTGCGCGGGAATGACTGGAACCCCCTAATACTGCCACTAAAATCGTTACCAGCGTTGGGTGCCACCCGAGAAATCGTTACCAGCGTTGGGTGGCCTCGCCCCGACCCGCCCAATCGGCCGTGGTGGCATAAACCGAATTTTCTTCCAAATAGATTCAATACCAACGACTCACCTTTCCGATAGACCTTGATGCAGTAGGGGGGTGTTGCGTCGTGCTAGCAGGCAGGAAGCCAGCAGGTACGGGAATCAGCACCATAGAATCGCTCGAAAGGAATTGCCAGCGATGCCACAAACTTATCTGAAGCTGTATAACGGTCCTGAAGAGACCAGTACCTACGCCACACCGGAAGACAACGTCACCGTATCTGTGGGTGAGGTGCTGCCTTTGATTGCCGATGCCGTGAACAAGCAGCGGACGTGGCTGTCTGATTTCGAGCATGAAGATATCACGATCTCACGCGATCTCTACGAAGTGCTGTCCGCCTACCAGTTCTTCAACCGCCCTACGGCCTGAACTCAAGTAGCAGACAGCCAAACACTCTCGACGCCGAGGATGCCGGCCGCCTGATGCATGATGCCGTCGCAGGTGATCAGCTTGGCCCCTAGATGCTGGCAACACGCGATGTGCAGGGCGTCCAGGCTGCGGAGTGCTGTCTTCCTCGCGCACAACCATTTTAATGCTTGTTGGTAGTTCCCTGCAGTCAAAGGCTGACTCAAGAACAGCCCTGCTTTGATATCTTCGTGAAAGGTTTCCTCAATCAGACTGGCTTGTGCCTCGTCGATTTCGGACATCCTTACCCAGCGTGCTATGGCGGAGGCCATTTCCACGCGCGTCAGATCGCTGATCAAGACCGGGGGATTTTGCGTGGAAAGAAGAGTCTGTACTTTCCGGCTGATTGGTTCTTCCCGGTAGTATGGCAACAGCGCACTGGTGTCGAAATAGATTTTGCTCATGGTCTGCGCTTTCTGAGGAGGGATTTAGCCTCGCTCATCGCGCATTTCTCGAATCAGCGCAGCGCTGTCTTGCCCACCAGGCGGGAGCTTGGCCCTAAATGCCGCACGGTCGGGAAAGTGCCGATCGGTTCTTTCTGCGGCGGCGATTTCAATCAAGCGAGCTACAGGTTTGCCTCTCCTGGTAATGATGAATTGCTCACCTGCCTGGACAGCATCCAGCATACGACCGATATGCTTCCGGGCTTCCTTGACATTGACCTGTTGCACGATGTCACCTCGTTTTCACCCGGGATCACACTCGTTGATGACGATGTTGCGGTATTCCTGAATCCGCAACTCATGGATGAGTCGACGGAACAAATCGCAGGCTTTTAAAGTGTACACTTTTATTGTGTACATGTCAAGGGTGTCCTTGTTTCGCGTTCCGTGTGAGGGAATTATGGGTTTTGCGTTTCAAAACCTGCCGCGTCCAGTTGCTTGGCGATCGCTGAGACCACAGCTTCTCCCAGGGTCACGGGCCCTTGTTGTTGGGCCTGCAGCTTCCGCTGCTCGGCGAGGTAGGTTTCTCGCTGGGCGGCCGCCGCGGCAATCTTGCTTTGGACTTCCGTGCGCTGGGCGGCAAGTTCTTGCAGATAGGCCTGTCGCTCGTCCAGAGTGAGTGGCTGAAGCACCTCGGGCAAGTCAGCTTCCGGGACTTGGGAGAGGGTTTGCGGATCTGCTTGGAAGGCGTCAACCAGGCAGCGGGCCATGTTGCGGTAGGCGGGCCCCGCCTTGACCAGGGCCCGGCCCACGGCCGCGCTGGGACCGACGGATGCCGCATTGCTATCTTGCGCGACCTGGTTTTCCGCAGCTTGTTCGCGCAGGTCTCGATCGCCGTACCACAGATAGGTTTTGTTTAGCTCGGCATTGAGCTGCAGAATGATCTTATCTTGGGGGCACTTGATGTGGGGTACCGCGCGGTCTTGGTCGATGTTAAAAAACTCGCCTTCGGCCAGCAGGGCCGCGGCTTGCCATTGGCCATCGATTCCTGCGGCGCGATTTCCGCAGTGAATTGTGTTCACCACAATGCCCTGCTCAATGGCTCGGCGACAGGCCTGTTGGTAGGCGACCGAGCCTTGCGTAAAGGGCTCATTGCCGGCAATAAAAATTGCCTGGTAGGCCCCCGGTTCCGCGGACCAGTCCAGACGGGTGAGGGCTTGATCGATGACTTGGCCACAGTACTCATCGCCCCCGCTGGTGGAGAGTGCGAACAGGGCCGCGGAGAGTTGGTCCAGATCGCTGACCAGCGGCACGACCTGCCGCAGATAGCCCTCGGTGGCCGGTAGACGCGTGTTGCCATACTCGAACAGAGCAACCCGCAGGATGGGCGTCTGGCCGCTTTTTTTCGCTTGGGCAAATTGTTGGACGATGGTCCACAGTTGGCTGCGGGCCTGGTTGATCAGCCCATCCATGGAATTGGAGGTGTCGAGCAGAATGGCCACATCGACACCGGGCCGTGGGCCTGCAAACGGGGGTTTTTGAGAGATGTCCGGTTTTTTCTCCACGGTAATGGTGACTTCCGTCGTGTCGCACCAAGCTAGGGTGGGGATGGCGAAGAGGACGAACATGGCCCAGCGGGCGAGTCGAGACTGTTGCATTGTGCTACGCTCCAAAATTCTTGCTGAACAGGGAAAAGGTGGTCATGCAGAGGATTGGACGCACGAACGCCCCCAAAAGTTCCGTAGGATTAAAAATTTTGTATTCCTGACGATGGGGCTATCGCCCGTCGGCTCATTTCGGTTGGCGATCCCTCGGTGCAGGCCGGGGGCAGGCTCTGCCGCCTTTGCATGGGCTGGCGGGACGCCCCGCTCATTTGCTTCCTGGTTTGGCAGTCGGTATGATTTGAGCGTGGTGCTAGCTGAGCCGCTGCCGCCTGAGGTGCAGGGGGGCGGAGCAGGCCGTTGGTGCTGGGGCTCCGGAACCGGCGATCCAGGCTTCGTTTCGGGTCCATGGCCTCTGGCGGTCTATCTCTCTTCGCTTGTCTTCGCTGGTGGATTTTTTCACGATGCAGCTATTTCGCAAAGCCTTGGAAGACGGAGCGGTGTTGCTGGACATTAGTGCCAGTGACATCAACGAGGTCTTTCGCTCGGTGGTGGACCTGGCGGAAGAGCGCGAACTGATCCAGCATGATCGTGCCGACGAAGTGCTGCAGGGTTTGCAAGACCGGGAACGCATCGGTTCCACGGCCATTGGCCATGCGGTGGCCATTCCGCATTGTTATCGCGACTGCATCAAGCAGCAACTGGTGATGCCGGTGCGCTTGCAGCACGCGGTCAACATGGGCGCGCCCGACGGCATTCCGACGCGTTTTATTTTCGTGATGCTGGGTCCGGAAGAAGCCACGGTGGATCACATCGATACGCTTACCAATCTGGCCCGGTTGATGGCGGACGAGGAGTTTCGCTACGAGGCAGGCGAGGCCCACGACACCCGCGAGCTGCTCCTGGCCCTGGATCGTTTTGAGCGGCGGACGGCACCGCAGGAAGTGGTGGTCGAGCCGACGGTCGACGATGCGCTGGCCTACAGTGGTCGACTGGGCGGCGGGGTGTGGGCTGACTTGCAGCGTCGCTGGCCTTGGTACCTCGACGATATCCGCGCAGGTTTGCACACGAAGGCCCTCAGTTCGACATTCTTTCTGTTTTTTGCCTGTCTGGCACCGGCGATCATTTTTGGCGGCTTGATGGGCGAAATCACGGGAGGCCAAATTGGGGCGGTGGAGATGATTGTGGCCTCCGCCGGGTGTGGCATTGTCTATGCGCTGTTTGCCGGGCAGCCGCTGATTATTTTAGGTGGCACCGGACCGATGTTAATTTTTACCGGCATCCTCTACCGCTACTGCCTGGAGCATGGGATTGCCTTTCTGCCGGTCTACACGTGGGTCGGTATCTGGACCGCGCTGCTGCTGCTGGTGATGTCACTGACCGATGCCAGCTGTTTGATGCGCTATTTCACGCGCTTTACCGATGAAATCTTCGCCGCTTTGATCTCGCTGATCTTTATCACGGAGGCCGTCCGCAATCTGGTCGCCATCTACCACAAGGTGCAGGAAAACGAGAGCATCGGCTACGACGTGGCCAATCTTTCCCTCCTGTTGGCCTTGGGTACGTTTTATGTGGCGATGAGCCTGAGTCGATTTCGCCATAGCCATTTGCTGCTGCCCACGGTGCGGGAATTCCTGGCCGATTTTGGACCGACGATTGCCATTGTTTCGATGGCCGGAATTGCCTTCTGTGCCCGCGACGTCACCCCTTTGGAACCGCTCCCTGCACCGGAGACATTGGGCACGACGACTGGCAGATCCTGGTGGGTGCCTTTTGCGGAGGCACCCGCCTGGGCCATCTGGGGCACGTTTGCTCCGGGTTTACTCTGCAGTGTGCTGGTATTTCTAGATCAGAACATCACCGCCCGCTTGGTGAACAGCCCGGATAACAAACTCCACAAGGGACCGGCCTATCATTACGACCTGGGTGTCGTGGCGGTGCTGATCGGGGTGTGCTCGCTGTTTGGTTTGCCTTGGTTGGTGGCTGCCACGGTGCGTTCGTTGAATCATCTGCGTAGTTTGGCCACCATCGAAGATGCCGTGGACGCGTCGGGTATTTCCCACGCACATATCCTCCACGTCCGCGAAAACCGACTGACCGGCCTGTTCATCCATGTCTTGATGGGATTTTCATTATTTTTGCTGCCCCTCTTACACTATGTGCCGCTGGCGGTGCTGTACGGTTTGTTTCTCTACATGGGTGTGGTCTCGCTGAAGGGCAACCAGTTTTTTGAGCGGATCAGCCTGTGGTTGACCGATCCGGCCATGTATCCCAGCACCCACTACGTGCGACGTGTCTCCAAGCCGGTGTTGCACTTGTTCTCGTTTATTCAATTGGCTTGTTTGGTTGTGTTGTGGCTGGTGAAGACAAGCGCCTGGGGCATCTTATTCCCGCTGTTTATCGCCCTGCTCGTGCCGTTTCGTTTTGTCTTGGGGTATTGCTTCGAACCGTCCGATCTAGAAGTGCTGGACGCAGAAGAAAACCCTGAAGAAGAGGACGAGGCCTGGTCTTAGCGACAGCTTTGTTCATGCACGAAGTCCACCAGATACCGCACATTGTCCACGGGGGTCTGCTGGAGGACGCCATGTCCCAAATTAAAAATATGTCCCGGGCGGCCGGCCGCGGCTTGGAGCACTTCGGTGGC
>CAMYJY010000137.1 GCA_947258835.1 uncultured Pirellulales bacterium | reverse complement strand
GAATCCGCTCGTTTTCAATTTCCCAGTGCAGGGCATCCTGGCTGCGGCCGAGGTGCAAAAACGGCATATGGCATCTGTGATCGGCCCGTAAGACCCCGATATAACCGCCTTCGTAGGGAATGACCGCACTGTTGTAGATGGTGGGTGCCGCGGGGATCGGGTTGCGATCGATGATCGGATTGGCGCTGCAGCGCCACACGGGATCGGTACTGCCTTGGGGCCGATCTTCCCAAGGCAGATTCGGCAAGCTGTCCGCGAAAATCTCCACACGCATAATCCTGCTCCAGTTGGTTCAGATCAAATTTGCAGTTTTTGAAAGAACGGCCGGAGGCCGTATCTCATGAATTTAGCCGCCGTGCGTTCCCTTTTCCTTCCTGAGATGGCGGCCTCCGGTCGCTATCTCAGAAAATGCGGATTAAATCACGCCGCGCCGTTTTTCGAGTTCTGCGCGGTTGGCATTCGCCAATTGTTCGGTAATGGGGTAAAAGGCCGTCATCACAGCTGCTGCTGTCAGGATCACGGTGGGAACGATCGTTAGCAGCAGCCGCATCTTGAGGATCACTTCAGCTGTCTGCTCCCCTTTCAGTTCCGGTACGTAACCAGAAAACGAGGCCATATAGCCGCAGAGAATAAAGACTGTCGAAAAGCCCAGTTTGACCAGCCAGCCATAGACGGCCGTGAACATCCCTTCGCGGCGGTGGCCGGTGACCAGTTCATCTTCATCGCACACATCGGCCAGCATGGAGCTGGTGAGGATCCAGACACAGGCCAGCCCCGGCGCCGCAAACAGTTTGCACAGCAGGAAGAGGTACGGCCATTGGGGGTTGTAAGCAATCCACGTTACCAGGTAGGACGCAATTGCCAGGCCGATGCCAATCAGCAACGTGTGTTTTTTTCCGATCTTGGTCGCTACCCCAGACACCACCGGAATCAGCAGTAAACTGAGAATTTGGTAAAACCAATTACCATGCATGTGCAGTTTGGACGCGAGCTCTTGCGTTTTATAAACATGGCACGCTAGCAGATAACCTTCGAAAGGTCCTGTGAGGTAAATTCCCATAATGACAGTCAGTGTCAGACCGGCCAGCAGCAAGAAGGAGCGGTTTTTGATGGTGGTCATAAAACCGCTGATCAGGGCGACTTTGGGTTTCCCTTCCTCGTGCGTGCGTTCCTTGGCAAAGAAGGCCGGAATCAGGCCGCTCACCAAAACGACTCCGCCTAAAATAAGGGTTTCAATCCGCAGTCCCCGCATCTGATCGCCACCGCCCAGCTGGAAAGAAAGCCACCACATGCTGGCCACCAGCAGGCCGCCAATATTGTTGAAAAAGGAACGCCAGGCCTGTACCCGCGTGCGTTCGTTATAGTCGGGCGAAAGCTCCAACCCGAGGGAGATCCACGGCACGCTGAAAATGGTGTAGGCCGTGTAATAGCACAGCGCCAGCACTAAAAAGTAGTTGCCCAGGGCCTTGGTCGAGAGACCCGTAGGAGGCATCCACATCAGGGCAAAAAACAACGTGCAGAGCAGAGTTCCCAAAAAGATGAAGGGTCGCCGGCGGCCCCAGCGGGTCCGGGCATTATCCGAGATATGCCCCATCAAGGGATCGGAAAAGGCATCCCACAGACGGGGAATCCCCATGGCCCAGCCGATTGTCGTGGCGGGCACTCCCAGCGCCATGTTGTAAATGGGCATGGCCAACATGTTGAGCGAATTATTCATAAAACAATCCGCCAGCGCGCCACTGCCCCAGGCTACTTTTTCGCTGCGCGGCAGCTCCTCTGTGGGTTGGCGCGAACCCTGCTGATTTTCTTCGCTCATACCAAACTCCGGTTGCTTACGAAATACAAGACATGCCTGTCCGTTATACTGCGTTTTCCGAGGGTCTGCCAAGGGTGGGCGGCAAGAAATCGCCCTTATTGACCCGGGCAGGCCAGCAGATAATCCATGAACTCGGCAAAATCGCAGCTGGCCACACCGACATATTTATCCGCCGCGCCGTAATAGACCATGAGTTTGCCATCCTTGACGATTTTGCCGCAGGGAAAGACCACGCCGCCTTCGTCGTAGCAGCCTTGGGTCTCATAATCTTCGCTCGGTTCCAGGAACCAATCGCGAGTACGATGCGTGACGATCGTGGGGTCTTCTTTGTCCAGCAGCAGCGCACCCAAGCGGTAGTAGCCGTCCTCGCCCTTGCCGTGGTAGATCGTCAGCCAGCCCTGCTCGGTTTCCATGGGAGGAGTGTTCCCACCGATTTTGACCTCCCAGTCATATTCCGCCTTGGCCAGTAATTTGGATTGTGTGTAATCCCAGGTCAGCAAATCATCCGAGGCCACAATCCACATGGCCGGGTGTTCGGTTCCGTACTCGGGGCCCGCCCATTCCATGGGGCGATGAATCATGTAGTATTTGTCGTTGATTTTGCCAGGGAATAGATAGACGTCCCGATCATCCAGTTGCGGATGGGTCAGGGGTCCGGCCCGGTAAAACTCCCGCCAATCCTTGGTCATGGCCAGGGAGGTCGTGGTGAGATTGTCACGATACTTGAGCGGAAAGTCCGCCGGACATTGGGGGGGCGGACAGGGATTGTCGGCCATCAGCCAATACTGGCCCGGCGGAAACGGCCGGCTGGCGTAGGTCAGGTAGTACCAGTCGCCGATTTTGGTGACGCGTGGATCCTCCACGCAGCCGCCGTCGAACCAGCCCGCACCGGGGGAAAAAACGGGCTCCGTGGACAGCCGCGTGAAATGAAATCCATCATCACTGGCAGCCAGTCCAAAGTAGACCATGTGTTTTTCGTCGTGGCCGGCCGCGCGGTACAGCAGCATCACCTGGCCGGTCTGGTCATCAATCCAGGCCGACGGGTTGGTGACCACCATGGATTCCCAGGGATTGGCCTCCAGCGGCTTGAGGATGGGATTGCCGGCAAATTTTTCCATCTTAATACTCATCACGATCTCCAAAGTAGGCTGGGGCGCAGCCCCGCCTCATTGATGGCTCCTTCTGACTTCTGAGACAGTTGGGGCTGCGCCTCAGCCTACTACTGACACGTCCTCTCCGTCGTCCCCGCTCTCTAACCGTCGTCCCCGCTCTCTAACCGTCGTCCCCGCTCTCTAACCGTCATTCCCGCTCTCTAACCGTCATTCCCGCTCTCTAACCGTCATTCCCGCATAGGCGGGAATCTAGAACCACTTACGCTACGAATGGATTCCCGCCTGCGCGGGAATGACGGAAAGCAAAAAGCTGGGCTGTGCCCCAGCCTACTGCCGCGTTCTCTCCGTCATTCCCGCATAGGCGGGGAATCTAGAACCACTTACGCTACGAATGGATTCCCGCCTGCGCGGGAATGACGGAAAGCAAAAAGCTGGGCTGTGCCCCAGCCCTCACATCTCACATCTCACATCTCACATCTCACATCTCACATCTCACATCTCACATCTCACATCTCACATCTCACATCTCACATCTCACATCTCACATCCCAGCTGCCCTAGCCTACTCTGCGATGGGATTCCCGAGCGCGTCGTACTGGCGGACCACCGCCAGCAGCTCGGATAGACTCGTGCGGCAGAGTCCGCAGAGCTCATCCGCCGCGCCATAACTCATCACCAAGTCGTCCCCCTCGATGAACGCGCCCGTGGTGAACACGCAAGGAATCGTAAACTTTTTGGGTTGCTCCCAGGGTTTGTCGGCAACGAACAACCTTTCCGGGCAGCGGTGTTTTATCTGGGGTAAAGACCCCTCGGCATCCTCGAAGATCATGAACGATTGCGTGTAGCCCATGACCTTGTCTTTTTTGCCGTGGTAGGGCAGTAGCCACTGGGTGTCTGAGATCCGCAGGGGCGCGGTGCTGGCACCGATGCGTTCATCTTCCCAGTCAAATCGCGGACCGGCAATGAAATGCTGGTTGCAGTCGGGCTGGGCAAAGGTATTCAGGTCGGCTGCGTGTGAGAAGTAAATGCTGGGCAGGTTGGGCTCCACGCCGCCCGGCAGGGCCAGCGGAGTCACCGGACGGTGGATCAGCACGATTTGCTCCGCGCCATCAATCAGGAACCGTTCTGGAAACGGAAACACATCCCGATTTTCACCAAATTCCGCATGGGTCAGATGCGCCACATAGACGAAGGCGGCCGCGTAGTTGTGATCTCGCAGTGCGTCTAGGTGCACCTCCCACAGGACGTTGACCGTGTAGTTGGCAGAGGCCGCCTGGCCCAGGTCGTGCTCCCCGGCTACGGCCCAGGCCGGGGCACATTGCATGGGCTCGTCGTGCTCCCAATACGGCCCCGGCGGAAACATCCGACAGGCCGTCGTCAGGTACAGCCCTCCCTCAAACGGGAACAGGCGGGGATCTTCGATACAACCATTGGCGTGGTCCACCACCTGTTCCCCGGCACGGTTGGTCCGGAAGATCTGTTCCCGCTCCATGTTTAATGTGGGGGCCAGCGCCGGTGTGCTAAAATCAGCCTCCCACGTTTGGCCGCGATCATGGCTGACGGCATATCCCAGGAAGATAGGGTAGGGCAGCGGCTTCCCGGCCACTTGCTGCTCCGCGTACGGTCCCGTGGCGCGAAACAGCATGTGGTAGCAAGCCGGATTTTCCGGATCCGGAATCACCGCCGGGTTCAACACCATGGTGTCCGCCCAGCTGCAGCCCGGTTGAGGGGCTAGAATAGGTGCGTCTTTCTTTTCAATCTGTATTGGCAAAACATCCTCCAGAGGGTTTCCCACGAGAATTTGTGGGTCACAACGGAGCCACCCAGGGGAGAGAGCGACCTCCTCCGGATGGGGCGGAGTTCAGCGGCCGTGCCGGCTGAACCATAGCAGGGAACACGGTTTACCATGGAGTCCGGCGGTTGTGGGTTTGGCGCTTCCACAACTGCGGCCAGCAGGCAATCCGTGTAGCCGCTAGCAGCTTATCACATGCCTTCTGGCCTGGCCAGTATCCACTTAGGGTTTAGGTATTCGCGATTGCGGCATGGCTCATGCGCCCTTGCCGCCGGCGGCTGTTGGTAGGAGGTAGCGATTAGCGGCGATGGCACGAGGCCATTGGCTGCGCCGGGATCACTCGTGGCCGCTGGAGAGGTTTTCCAGCTCTTCCCAGCGGGCATAAGCCTGGGCCAGTTTGGCCTCTGTCTCTTGCAACTGGCCCTGTTGGGCGGCGATTTCGCTGCCGGGACGTTGGTAGAAGCCCGGGTCGGCCATCGTCTCGTGGAACTCCGCCAACGCGACCTCGAGGTCTTCGATGGTCTGGGGCAGGGCAGCGAGTTCACGCTGGAGCTGGTAGCTGAGTTTATGTTGCCGGGGGGCATTTTCAGGGCGGGATTTTTTCCGGTGTTGCTTGGTCTGCGCACCCTGGGGCGTCATTTCTTTTCGCTGGGCCAGCCAGTCATCGTAGCCCCCCACATACTCCCGCACGCCCTGGGGTTCAAAGACGATGGTGCTGGTGACCACGTTGTTGACAAACGCGCGGTCGTGGCTGACCAGCAGGATTGTGCCCTCGTATTCCACCAGCTTGGATTCCAACATCTCGAGGGTCTCTAGGTCGAGGTCGTTGGTGGGTTCGTCCAGGACAATCACATTGGCCGGTTTGGCAAAGAGACGGGCCAGCAGCACACGGTTGCGTTCCCCCCCGGAGAGAAATTTTACCTGGGTGCGGGCACGATCCGGGCTAAACAGAAACTCTTGCAGGTAGCCGATGACGTGCTTGTCTTGGCCCTGCACCTTGATGGTGGCATAACCATCTCCCACGTTTTGCTCGATGGTTTGCTCGTCGCTCAGCTGATCGCGGAGCTGGTCGAAGTAGGCGACTTTTAAATTCGTACCGCCGCGGACGGTACCGCGGGAGGGTGGAAGTTCTCCCAGTAAAATTTTCAGCAGAGTTGTTTTGCCGGCACCGTTGGGGCCGATGATGCCAATCTTGTCGCCCCGCATGATCCGGGTCGAAAAATCTTCCAGGATCGTTTGGTTGTCGTAGGCAAACGCAATGTTCTCCGCCACGGTGACCAAGTTGCCGCTCCGCTGGGCTGTCTGGATTTGTAGTCGTGCCACGCCGACCTCCTCCCGGCGCTCGCGGCGGATTTCGCGGAGCTGCTGCAAGACGCGGACGCGGCCTTCGTTGCGGGTGCGCCGTGCCTTGATCCCCTGGCGAATCCAGGCTTCTTCCCGGGCCAAGCGTTTGTCGAACAGGGCCGCTTGTTTTTCCTGGGCGGCCAGCTCGGCTGCTTTTCTGTGCAGGAACGTATCGTAGTCGCACGACCAATCAAAGAGTTGGCCCCGGTCGATCTCCAAGATGCGTGTGGCCACCTGCCGCAGAAACATCCGGACGTGCGTCACGAAAATGAGCGTGCCGGGCCAGTTGGTGAGAAAACCCTCCAGCCAGTTGATCGACTCCAAGTCCAGGTGGTTCGTGGGTTCATCCAGCAGCAGCAGCTCGGGGCGACTGACGACGGCTTGGGCCAGCAGCACGCGCCGCTTCAGGCCCGATGAGAGCGCGTTGCAAGGCGCTTGGGGGTCGAGTTGCATCTGGGACAGGGTTTGCTGGACCCGCTGCTCCAGGTCCCAGCTGGATTCAATTTCTCGGCAGGCGTCCGTGAGACCAGAGGCCGTGACCTGGGCGACCGTTTCCTCGGTCCACTGCGGCACATCCTGTTGCAAGTAGGCGGTTTTTGTGCCCACGGCCAAGCTGACGACACCATGGTCCGGACGGATCTCGCCGCGGAGCATTTTGAGTAGGGTTGATTTGCCCGCGCCATTGCGACCGAGGAGCCCGATCCGCCCGCCGGCTTCGATCTCACAGCGGACGTCGTCCAAGAGGCAGGGCCCACGAAATCCGATCGAAACACCTTGGAGAGAGATCAATGCCATCAACGAGGGGCTCTATATTTCCGCAGGTTTTTCTATCGCAGCCGCTTGGTTGGCTGCCTCGGGGGTATTTTCTGAACCCGGAGGAGTGTCTGAGTGGCTGAGCGGGCAGCAAGGGCAGTTGCATGGGTGCTGGCAGGGGCGACCGCAGCGGGGGCAGCAGGGGGCTGGTTCCGCTGGGCTGGCTAATGCCGGCTCTTGTTTCGCTTCCTCCAGCGTGCCTCCCGGAAGCTTGCCGGCTCGGATGAGGTCGCCGAAGGTGGGGCTGCGGGGGTCGTCGGGGTTGCTAGGCAGCTTGTCGACTTGCTCCAGCGCGGCGGTAATCTTTTCCGTATTTTTCTTGTCTTCCTGGCGATCGAGCCGGTCGTGGAGATGTTCGCCGTAGGGATTGTGGTGTTTCTTCTTCTTGCCTTGGTGGCAGATGTAGCACTTGGCTTCCAGGGCCGCTTGGGCGAATTCTGATTTTTCCTCCGCGTCCTTGTCAACACCGTAGAAACGCAAAAACTCCTTCTGAAATTGGATAATTGCCTGTGCCGTGGGGGGGCTTGCGGAGGTGAACAGCAAGCCTGCCAGCGCGATCATTAAGCCTCGACGCATCATTGCTACTCCTCATACGTAGTAAATGGACGAGAAAGCTTAGCCCATGGAATGCACGATGGCGGCACCAAATTCACTACATTTTACGAGTTTCGCGTCCTCCATCTGGCGCTGGAAATCGTAGGTGACGGTTTTGGCGGCAATGGCCCCTTGGAGTCCCTGCACGATCAGATCCGCCGCCTCGGTCCAGCCCAGATAGCGGAGCATCATCTCGCCGGAAAGAATTACCGAGCCCGGATTCACTTTGTCCTGGTCGGCGTATTTGGGGGCGGTGCCGTGGGTGGCTTCGAAGATGGCATGGCCGGACTGGTAATTAATATTGCCTCCTGGGGCGATGCCGATGCCGCCCACGCAGGCGGCCAGGGCGTCACTGATGTAGTCGCCATTTAAGTTGAGCGTGGCAATCACGTCATACTCCGCCGGGCGGGTGAGGATTTGCTGGAGCATGGCGTCGGCAATCACGTCTTTGATGACGATGCCCGCGCCCGGCTGGCCGGCTGGAATCTGGCACCAGGGCCCTCCATCGATCGGCTCGGCGCCAAAGGATTCCCGCGCCACCTGGTAGCCCCAATCACGGAAGGCGCCTTCCGTGAATTTCATGATGTTGCCTTTGTGAACGAGCGTGACTGATTTGCGTCCGTTCTCGATCGCATACTCGATGGCGGCTTGCACCAGCCGTGCCGTTCCCTCCCGGCTGACCGGCTTGATGCCGATTCCTACCGAGTCGGGGAAGCGGACCTTCTGCCACAGTGCGGGGAAGCTGGCGGCAAACTGCTGCTGGAACTGCTGGCAGCTATCACTGCCGGCTTCAAACTCAATGCCAGCATAGATGTCCTCTGAGTTCTCCCGGAAGATGACCATGTCGGTCAGCTCCGGCCGCTTCACCGGCGAAGGGACCCCCGCAAAATACTGAACGGGCCGCAAGCACACGTAAAGGTCCAAGATCTGCCGCAGGGCCACGTTTAGCGAGCGAATGCCGCCCCCGACGGGGGTGGTCAGCGGGCCCTTGATGCCCACCAACAATTCCCGAAACGCGGTGAGCGTTTCGTCCGGCAGCCAGCTCCCTACCGTATCAAACGCCTTTTGTCCGGCCAGCACCTCCCGCCAGCAAATTTTCCGCTCACCACCGTAGGCCCGGGCCACGGCCGCATCCAACACCAGCTGGCTGGCACGCCAAATATCAGGGCCTATGCCGTCCCCCTCGATGAAGGGGATGATCGGATGGGGGGGAACTTGGAGCTTCCCGCTCTGGAGGGTGATCGGTTGGCCGGCAACAACGTCGGTCATGGGCTGTGTCTCCAAGAAAATAGGCCTAGAGCAGAGGGCCGGGCGGCGGTCCGCCGATCAAGACCCATCTCGGACGCGGAGCGTGCGCAGTCGGCCAAGGGCCGCCGCCACCTCGAATCGACGCGGTCGCGCCAGCTCGCCCGGGTGCCGCTCGCCGCGGCGCTGCGGGTCCAGGGCGTCGGGGCCCTCGGCGTCGAGGAGCTCGTCGAGGGCATCCAGGATCTCGGGCAGGGCGCGGCCGTCCATCCAGGCGTCGCGGGCGTGGACCAGCGCCCCGCCGATGCCCCGGGTCTGACTGGCATCGACGAGCTGCTCGACGGCGCGCAGGTCGATGCGGCTGCGCCCGAAGCCGAGCTCCTCGGTGCCGCGGGCGTCGAGCTTGACGTCGCGCCGGCCTCGGGAGGCGTCGAGGCTCGCCGCTTCTGGGACGCGTGCTGTAGCCAGCGCGAGGGGCGATCGGCCCTCGTCGCGGCGCCGAGTGGGGATCGCGGCGGCGACGCGGCGGGCATCGTCGGTGGCGTCGCGCGGCACGTAGGCGCGCATCTCGAGAACCGTGTCGGCGACGTCGAAGTAGTCGCCACAGCCGCCCATCACCAGCAAG
>CAMYJY010000136.1 GCA_947258835.1 uncultured Pirellulales bacterium | reverse complement strand
GGAGTCGCCCACGGCGTATGCCCCACTGCCCGCCTCCAGCGGTTCCTTACCTGCCGCTAGCAGCCCGGCCCAGGGCAATGACGCAGCGATACTGTCGCCTCCTGGAATGGCTTCGCCTCCAGTGGAAGCCAGTCCCTTGCCGCGAGGCGGTCCGCAGCCACGGCTGGCGCAGCCGACCCAGTTGTTGAAATCCTTGGCCCACAGGTCCCCTGCCAGTCAGCTGTCCGGGATACCGCTAGCCCTGGTGGATGCAGTGGCCGGATGTGCCACCCGTCAGGATCAATCCAGACGGGTGCAACTCTATTGGGAACTGGCGATTGCGAATATGGAATACGATCTGGCTTTGCTGGAGCTTTCCGAGCTGAATCTGTTGGTGGAAGGCATTCTGCAGCCGGGTCGTGCCTGGGCCGCGGCGAATGAAGCTGCGCGGGCGGATGCGGAAGCAAGGTTGCAGACTGCCCGTGCCTGGCAATATCAATTGCAACAGGAATTGGGCCGCGGGCCAGCTGAGCCTTTGGTACTGCCGAGCGATGTGCCTCATAGTGGGGCCTATACCACACGGTTTGCGGAATTGTTCGCCGGCCGGGAAATACCGGAAGCGGCCCACCTGAACGTCCTGCTGGAGGGGAAGCACACCGCTTTGACCCGGCAGGCCGCCCGTGTGGACTCGGCCCAGCAGTGGTTAAGCACGGTCAGTGCGGAACGGAGCTCGCATTCGGATGGGGCGGAGTTGCTGCAAGCTTACCAGGCATTTGCTAGTGCCCGTCGTTTGTTTTTACGGGATGTCGAGGAGTACAACCAGCATCTTGTTCGCTATGCCCAACTGGCAATTCCGGAGTTGGTGGGCCCCGAACGGCTGGTGGCCATGCTGATCAAGACCCCGCGCCTGCCTGAACAAGGTTTTGAGCCAGATGCCATTCGCAGGACGAGCGCGGAAGAGCCCAGTGGTTCTCTCCCGGTACCGAACAATACGACTGAGCCCGGCCGTCAGTCTCCGGGACGAGGGACGGATTTTTCCGACATTGAAAATGGCGTAGAACGCTCCATTTTGGTGAACTAGCGGGTGCAATGCAGCCTGCGAGATTGAATCCATGCCGAAGCTGACCGTGGAAAATCCCCCTGCCAGTCCCCCGCTACCCCGGCGGAACCCGCTGGTTATTGGTTCCTTGACGGTGGATCCGCCGATTTTGCAGGCGCCCATGGCCGGCTACACCAACTATGCCTTCCGGCAGATTGTGCGGGAGTATGGCGGGGCAGGCTTGTTGGCTACCGAGATGGTCAATGCCCGCGGTTTCATGTGGCTGGATGAGCAGCAGGCCGAGCACCCCGACCGGCTGTGGGGAGTGGCCGAGGAGCCGCGTCCTTTGGCGGTGCAGATTTGGGACAATGATCCACCGACCTTGGCCAAAGTCGGGCGACGCCTGGTAGAAGACTACCAGGTCAGCGTGGTGGACATCAATTTTGGTTGTCCGGTGCGGCAGGTAACGCAAAAAGCACGCAGTGGTTCTTATCTCTTGAGCCAGCCCGAACAGATGGGGCAAATCATTACCCAAGTGGTCGCGGCCTGTGCCCCCACGCCCGTGACCGCCAAAATTCGACTGGGCTGCACGCGGCAGCAAATCAATGCCACCGAAATTGCTCAGGTGGTGGAGGAAGCGGGGGCCGCGGCGCTGACGGTACATGGGCGTACGGCGGCTGACATGTTCCGCGGCACGGCCGACTGGGAGCAAATTGCCGCCATCAAGCCTCATCTGCGGCGGATCCCCTTGATTGGTAATGGCGACCTTGCTTCCGCCCAAAGTGTTGTGGATGCGTTTCGCCGCTACCCCGTCGATGGCGTCATGATTGCCCGGGCAGCCTTGTTTAAGCCCTGGCTCTTTGCGCAGGCAGCCGCTGCCTTGCGCGGTGCCCCCGTCCCGGCAGAGCCTACGCTCACGGAGCAGCGTGAGCTGTTGCTGCATCATTTTGAGCTCGTGCGGCAGCGTTTTGGGGACGAAAAGGCAGCCGTTTTGATGCGCAAGTATGCCTGCTGCTATGCCCAGGGCCGTCCCGGGGCCCGGGAGTTTCGCAAGCAAGTGGCCACGATTGATTCCCCGCAGCAGTTCCACACCGTGGTGCACGATTACTTTCCCGCGAAGGGTTAGCTGGCTGCAGGAACGGGCTGGCACGGAATTCCCGCCACGACACTACGTCATTCCCGCGCAAGCGGGAATCTAGACTACGCGTCACTACGTCATTCCCGCGCAAGCGGGAATCTAGACTACGCGTCACTACGTCATTCCCGCGCAAGCGGGAATCTAGACTACGCGTCACTGCTACTGGATTCCCGCCTCCGCGGGAATGACGTGGACATAGGCAATTTGGATTCCGGCCTCCGCGGGAATGACGTGGACATAGGCAATTTGGATTCCCGCCTCCGCGGGAATGACGTGGAGGATACGGGGTGTCAGTTAACCGGCTTGATTTCTCCCGTGCGGAGACGCGCCACGTAGTCCCGGGCTTGTTGGCTTACAAATCCCGAGAGCAAGATCATGCCCAAAATATTGGGAAAGCTCATGCTGAAGAGCATCATGTCCGAGAAATCCAGCACCGACGACAACGAAACGACTGGGCCGATCGTCACGAATAGGACGTACACGATCCGGTAGGGAACAATCCCGCGCTCCCCCCATAGATATTCTACTGCCCGTTCCCCATAGTAGCTCCAGGAGATCATCGTGGAGTAGGCAAACACGACCACCGCGATGCACAGCAATTTGGGTGCCCACGGCCCCAGGGTGGCAAAGGCCGCAGCGGTCAACTCCACACCTTTTTCGTTGGAAACATCCCCGGCAAAAGGAAGTCCGGTAGTGGGATCCAGATTGGACTTGGTCACCAAGATTGTCAGGGCCGTCATGGTGCAGACCAGGATGGTGTCGATAAACGGACCGATCATGGCCACGATGCCTTCCCGGATGGGTTCGTCCGTTTTTGCCGCGGCATGCGCGATGGCGGCGGAGCCCAGACCGGCCTCATTGGAAAAGGCCGCGCGGCGGCAGCCCATGAGGATGGCACCGCCCAGCAAGCCTCCCCAACCGGCTTCTAGGGTAAAAGCTTCGGTCAAGATGCTACCTAGCATGGCTGGGATTTGCGTGTAGTTGGTGATCAGAATCACGCAGCATACCAAACAGTAAAACGCACACATGGCCGGGACGAGCTTGCTGGTAACCTCGCCAATGCGGCGGATGCCACCGATGATCACCAGACCGACCAAACCAGCCATCACCAGGCCCACCAGCCAGGCCATGTCACCAGCAATGCCAAACTGGTCGGACATAATCTTGAAGGTTTGGTTGGCCTGAAACATGTTGCCCCCACCGAAGGCGGCCAACACGGTGAAAATCGCAAAGGCAATGCCAAACACCTTGCCCAGCCCGGCTAGTGCCGGGTAACGGTCGCGAATCCCCTCTTCCAAATACACCATGGGGCCGCCCAAGATGCTCCCGTCGGGTTTCACCCGCCGGTAATACTGCGCCAGCGAGCAGCTGGTAAATTTTAGGCTCATGCCGCAAAAGGCAGCCGCCCACATCCAAAAAATGGCCCCAGGACCACCCATGGCGATGGCGGCTGCCACGCCCGCGATATTGCCCAGGCCCACCGTGGCGGAAAGCGCGGAGGTCAGTGCCTGGAAGTGGGAAACTTCCCCCGCATCCTCTGGGCGATCAAAGCGGCCCCGAATTACGTCCAGCGCGTGACGAAACATGCGCACATTGATTAGCCCGTAGCGAAGGGTAAAAAATATGCCACCGAAGATGAGTACCAGCAGCACCACCGGGAACTTGACCCCAAAACCAACCGGGATCATGTAAAACAACACCGCGAACAGGTAGCCAACAAGCGCCCCGAAAACCAGGTTCACCGCCCGCTGCCACTTGGCGCCCGTCGAACTCTCTGCATCGGACCAGACCGCCGTCCATTTTTCATCGAAAGTAGACTGTGTCTTGCCCACAACCAAAATCCTTGCCGCTGGAGAGAACTCCAGCGACGCCGTAGCTCGCCGCGGCTGGAAGCTATGCAGCCCTGCTAGGACGGGGGCCGCACGGACGGCCGGAGCGATTTCTGTCGCCGCACAGGCCACTTGAGCACCGCCTGCCCAACACAAACCAAGCACAAGCAGCAAAAGACGCAGGCCCCCAGTCCAGCCGCTAAACACCCCCGGTACAGCCCTCAGCTCGGCCTTTCCTGCACGTCCCAACACCGCCCGGTGCTGCCATACCCCCGGGCCGCTGGACATCGCCGGTGCCGCCCTCAGCTCGGCTTTTCCTGCACGTCCCAACACCGCCCGGTGCCGCCATGCCCCCGGGCCGCTGGACGCCCTCAGTATCATTCTGAGACTGGTTCTTAAAGTCTGCATGTCATTTAGTCGTTTTTAAAGGCAGGAAGACATTTTTCACATAAGTAGTTGTTTTTATTGTTCGTGCTGTTAATATATTAGCAGTTGGCAGGTTGGACCTATAGCGATAGCGCCTCCGGCAGTCTGGATGGATTTGATGCCGAACTCTCAACCCAGTTCAGACCCTGAGCCGGTGTGCACCGACCAGAGCCTGCTAGATTATCTGCGCCGCTCGCAGAGTGCAACAATTAGCGATCTCGTGGAATTTGCCGGCGTGACAGCAACGGCAATTCGGCAGCGCATCAACCGGATGATGGAGCAAGGGCTGCTGGAGCGAGAGGCTGTGTCCTCTGGGCGTGGTCGTCCGAGCCATTCTTATCGGCTGTCCGCGGCCGGTTTGCGAGCAGTCGGTGACAATTACCGTGATTTGGCGCAGCTGCTGTGGTCGGAGATTCGCAACCTGGAAGATCCGGTCGTGCGTCAGGGCCTGCTGAAATGTCTGGCAGAGCGGATGGCGGCGAAATACCGAGACCAAGTTCGCGGTGACAATCTCGGTGACAAGATGGAGTCTCTGGTAGGACTGATGCGGGAGCGCGAAATTCCCTTTGAAGTGCAAGATTCACCCAGCGGCGAATTGCCCGTGCTAGCCGCCCTGGCCTGCCCCTACCCGGATTTGGCGGACGAAGATCGGGTCATTTGTTCACTAGAGAAAATGCTGTTTGCCGAAATCCTGGGAGACGGCGTGCGACTGGAGGATTGTCGTTTGGACGGCGACAGCTACTGTACGTTTGCCTCCCAGACTCCACCCACCGAATCGAGTTAGCTAGCGAATGGGCATGTGGCATGTTAGGTTGATCAGACCGAACATGTTATGTCCAGCTCACGAATTACGGTAGGAAACGAACCATTATGCAGCCATGGATTGAAGGTCGGTTTGAAGAAAATGTGATTACGACCACCGTCGAGCAGGCCATCAACTGGGCTCGCCAGTCCAGTATTTGGCCGCTGACCTTTGGCCTGGCCTGCTGTGCTATTGAAATGATGGCCGCCGGCGCCAGCCGTTATGACATGGATCGGTTTGGAGCCGGTGCCTTCCGGGCCACTCCTCGGCAGGCAGACCTGATGATTGTGGCCGGCACGGTAACCTACAAAATGGCCAGCCGCGTCCGGCGGCTGTACAACATGATGCCCGATCCCAAATTTGTGATCGCGATGGGCGCTTGCACCGTGGGAGGTGGTCCGTACTTCAAGTACGGTTACCACGTGGTCAAAGGCGTGGACCTCGTAGTTCCCGTAGACGTCTACGTGCCCGGTTGCCCTCCGCGTCCTGAATCCTTACTGGAAGGCCTCATGCGAATTCAAGACAAGATTAAGGGACACAAGATTGCCAAGACCACAGGCAGTGCCCCGGCCGGCCAACTGGGCCAAAAACAAGCTGACGAACTTCCCATCCCCCACCATAGCGGCTACGTCGACGCCCCCGCCGACTGCCCCCCCCTGTACGACCACCAAAAGATTTCCTAGCGCAAGGCGGGGCGGCATGGCCGCCAACCAATGCGAGGGCGGCATGGCCGCCAACCAATGCGAGGGCGGCATGGCCGCCAACCAATGCGAGCTACCGCTCGGAAG
>CAMYJY010000135.1 GCA_947258835.1 uncultured Pirellulales bacterium | reverse complement strand
TCCCTCCCACCCCCATGCTTCGTACTTCTTCCCCCATTCTCCAGGCCATTCGTGAAAAGGTTGAAGCCGGCGAGCGGCTGTCGCTGGAGGACGGTCTGTTGCTGTACCAGCCCGAGGTGCCGCTGCCCGAATTGGGGGAGTTGGCCAACTTGGTCCGTGAGCGAAAAAACGGCAACTACGCCTACTACAATATCAATACCCACCTCAATCCCACCAATATATGTGTGTATCGCTGCACCTTTTGTGCCTTCCGTGCGGACCTGCGGGATGCCAAAGGGTATTGGATGAACGATGAGCAAATCTTGGCCCGGGGGCAGGAGGCAGTTGCTGCCGGCTCCACCGAGATGCACATTGTGGGCGGACTCCACCATCAGGCCAAGTATGAGTGGTATCGGGATGTGGTCCGTCTCCTGCATGAGCATTTTCCCACGCTGCACCTGAAGGCCTGGACACCCGTCGAGATCGATTGGTTTGCGCGGTTGACCCAAAAGCCCATCCGCTGGGTGCTGGAGGACATGCTCGAAGCCGGCCTCGGCAGCCTGCCGGGAGGGGGGGCCGAGATTTTCCATCCCGAAGTCCGCGATAAAATTTGTGAGCACAAGGCCGATTCCGGGCGCTGGTTTGAGACCCATCGCATGGCGCATGCGTTGGGTCTGCGTTCCAATGCCACCATGCTCTACGGCCATATTGAAGAGCCCTACCACCGTATCGATCACCTGCTCAGGCTGCGGGAGTTGCAGGACGAGACGGGCGGATTCCAAACATTCATCCCGCTGGCGTTTCACCCGGCCAACACGGGCTTAAGCCACATTAACAAGCCCTCGGCCGCCCTGGATTTGCGGACCATGGCGATCAGCCGGTTGCTGCTGGACAACGTGCCCCACCTAAAAGCCTATTGGATTATGCTGGGCGTCGGCACGGCCCAGGTGGCGCTGGCCTATGGGGCGGACGACATTGACGGGACCGTGCGTCATGAGCTGATTTACCACGACGCGGGGGCGGAGACGCCGGAAATTTTAAGTGTGGCGGAGATCCGCCGGATCATTGCCGAGGCTGGTCGGGAGCCGGTGGAGCGGGACACCCTCTACCGCCGCGTGGAGCGAGATCAGGCCGGTTGGCAGGCTCGAGAGCCCGTTGAAGTGGGGGCGTAGCGGGTGCATTTCCTACTCGTAAGCCATGATCCTGAAGAGAGCTGAGGTTGCCTTCGCGTGAACCCACCGATAGCATTTTGCGTAGAAGGATTGGCCCTGAGCCCGCCTCAGTGTCGTACAGGATTCCCTGGCTCGACCAGGAGTTATTAGCTGCACTTCCTGAGATAGCGGCCGGAGGCCGCCATCTCAGGAAGGAAAAAGGGAGCGCTTGGCGGCTAATTTATGAGCTGCAGTTATTAGGATACTAAGTACTTATCATATTTTTCGTGTGAGAGAAGGGGAGTATTGCGATGTTAGGTTTCGGTTATTTTGAGTTGCTGCTGTGGACTTCGCCGGCATTGCTGTTGGCTTTCTGGGCACAGATGCGCGTGAAGTCGTCTTTTGCGGAAGCAGAGAAAGTGCCCGCGCCTTTAAGTGGCGCGGCGGCGGCACGGCATATTCTTGACTCCGCCGGTTTGCAGAACGTAGGTGTCGAGCGAATTCCGGGGCACCTGTCAGATCATTACGATCCGCGCTCGAAGGTGCTGCGGCTGAGCGAAGCCGTTTATGGTTCCCGCTCCACGGCTGCCGTGGGAATTGCCGCGCACGAAGCGGGGCACGCGATTCAAGATGCTAAAAATTATGCTCCGCTCGTGCTTCGCAATGCTGCCGTTCCGGCTGCTGGATTTGGCAGCAGTGCCAGTATGTGGCTTCTCATTGCTGGCCTGATCATGCAATCCCAACCCCTCATTTTGTGCGGGATCGCTGCTTTTGCCTGTATTGTTTTCTTTCAATTGGTAAATTTGCCCGTCGAGTTTGATGCCAGCGCCCGGGCCAAACGATTGCTGGTTGAGCACCAGATCGTAGCAGATCAGGATATGATTTACGTTAACCGCGTGCTGAATGCGGCGGCGTGGACATACGTTGCTGCGACGCTGCAAGCGGTGATCACTTTGCTGTACTACATCATCCGCTATACGGGCAGCCGGGACTAAGCTGGGAGCTGCCGGGCGGTAAGCCCTAGTTCTGCATATTTATTTTATTCGTACGAGGTGATCGATGCGACAGCACAGGTGGAATCAAGGGGGCGTCTTGGTGCTGGGCATCCTGCTGGGTGTCCTGCTGGCGGTGGCCCTGTTGGGTCTGGGGCCAGGAGTGCGGGTCGAGGCCACGGCAACCCAAGGCGTGGACAACTTTGCCATCGCGACGGGTTTTGTGGATGCGGGCGTGGAGGCCCTGTACTTTCTCGATTTTATTACCGGCGATCTGCGGGCGGTGATTATCAGCCGCCGCACGGCTGAATTTGATGCTCTCTACGAATACAACATCCAAAGTGATTTTGGCACGCAGATCAAGAATCCCAAGTACCTCATGGTTACCGGGCGGGCCGATCTGCCGCGAGGTCAGCGGAGTACCCAACTGGGCAAGAGTCTGGTATACATTGCCGAAGCCACCACCGGGCAAATGTATGCTTATGCTTTGCCTTGGGATTCCAGTGCCAGCGCCGCCGGAAAACCGCAGTCGGGCAAATTCATCCCCCTGGGAGGTGGCTTGATCCGCTCCACGTTTATTCGTGACGCAGAATAGTTTCTTTTCGAGGAGACCATGCAGATTTTGTTGAATGGGGAGTTGCGTGAGGTCAAACCGCAGACGTCGATTGCGGAATTGCTGGACCAGCTGCAGCTTGACAATCGCTACCTGGCGGTGGAATTGAATCAGCAATTGGTCCCCCGCCAAGAGCATGCCAGCGCCCGCCTGGCCGAGGATGACCGCTTGGAGGTGGTCACCCTGGTAGGTGGTGGTTAGCGGTTGGCGCTAGCCACCGGTCCACAAAAACCAGCGGTTGGCGCTAGCCACCGGTGACATCCAAGCCACAAAAAACCAGCGGCTGGCGCTAGCCACCGATGATAGCAGCACAACGGAAAAGCATCATGGAAACGGAAACTACAACTGCAGACCCACTCGTTCTTGGCACGCATACGCTGCAGAGCCGCTTGATTGTTGGTACCGGCAAGTATGCCAGCTACACGCAGATGCAAGAGGCGCTGGCAGAGTCGGGGACCGAGTGCATCACCGTGGCCATCCGCCGTGAACGTCTGATTGATGCCGACGGGAATAACTTACTCGACTTTATCGATACGCAGCGGTACACCCTGCTTCCCAATACGGCCGGCTGTTTTCAGGCGGACGATGCGGTGCGGGTGGCCCGTTTGGGGCGGGAGATTTTGTTGGGTTTGGAAAACCCGGGGGCGGATTGGGTGAAGCTGGAGGTGTTGGCCGATACCAAGACCCTGCTGCCTGACCCGGTGGCCACGCTGGAAGCCACGGAAAAATTAGTGGCCGATGGTTTTCAAGTGCTGTGCTATTCCAGCGACGATCCCATCGTCGCGCGGCGGCTCAAGGAGGCCGGTGCCACCAGCGTGATGCCCGCGGGAAGTCCGATTGGGTCCGGGCAAGGGATTTTAAATGAGAACAACATCCGCATTTGCCTGGAATATCTCAAGGAAGGCGATCCGGATTATCCGGTGATTGTCGATGCGGGAGTGGGCACGGCCAGCGATGTGTCGCGGGCCATGGAACTGGGCGTGGATGGCGTCCTGTTGAATACGGCCGTGGCCCATGCCCAAGACCCGCTCCGCATGGCCACTGCCATGCGTCTGGCCACCGAGGCGGGACGGTCGGCCTACCTTGCTGGACGGATACCCCGCAAGCTGTATGCCACGGCGAGTAGCCCCGCAGAGGGTGTGATCACGGACCAGCCGCGCTAAGTGAGGAGCCTGGTGTCGGTGGACTCCGAGATGACAGTGGCCGATATTTTGGGTCCTGAGGGCTCGATCGCGCGGCGGTTGCCCCAGTACGAACAGCGCCCCCAGCAGCTGGCCATGGCTGCCGCCGTGGCTGCGGCCATCGAATCCCAGCAGCATTTGGTGGTTGAAGCCGGCACGGGTGTGGGGAAAAGCTTTGCCTATCTGGTGCCGGCCATCTTAGCGGCGACGCAGCCGCCCGTCGACGAAAACCAACCCGCAAAACCGCGACGTGTTGTGGTTTCGACGCACACCATCAGTTTGCAAGAGCAGCTGATGGGCAAGGATTTGCCCCTGCTAAACAGTGTCATTCCGCGGGAGTTTTCCGCGGTCCTGGTGAAAGGCCGGCGGAACTATCTGAGCCTCCGCCGCTTGCACAGCGCGCTGCAGCGCAGCGGGAATCTGTTTGATAAATTCGAGCTGGCCGATCAACTGCGTGATTTGCAAGCCTGGAGTGAGCGGAGCCGCGATGGCTCGCTTAGCGATCTGACCTATCAACCGTCTCACCAGGTGTGGGACGAGGTGGCCAGCGACCACGGGAATTGCCTGGGGCGTCGCTGCCCGACCTACAAAGAGTGTTTTTATTATCAAGATCGGCGCCGTGTGCAGCATGCGCAGTTGATGGTGGTCAACCACGCCCTGTTTTTTAGTGATTTGGCCCTGCGGCAGCAGGGAGTGAGTCTGCTGCCCGATTACGATGTGGTGGTGCTGGATGAGGCCCATACCGTGGAAGCGGTGGCCGCGGATCATCTGGGGCTGCGACTGACCAATGGCCAAATCGAGTATGTGCTCGGTCGGCTCTACAACGATCGCACCCAAAAGGGGCTGTTGGTGCATCACGAGCTACAGGAGCTGCAGCAGCAGGTGGACGGTTGCCGGGTGGCGGCGGACGAATTTTTTGCCGACCTGTGCGATTGGCAGGAATCACAGGCTCCCTCCAATGGCCGCGTGAGCCAGCGGTTGCCTGTCACCAATCGCCTCAGTGGTACGCTCCAGGCGCTGGCCCGCAAGGTCAAACGGGCCGGGGATCAGCAGCACGACGACTCGGAGCGGCAGGATTTCATCGCAGCGCATGATCGTTTGATCGCTTTGGCCGGCGACTTGAAGATGTGGCATCGCCAGGAGTTGGAGGCGGCCGTGTACTGGATGGAGAGCTACCATACACGTCGCGGGTTGCCGCGGCAGACCCTCTTGGCAGCGCCCCTCGATGTGGGGCCTGCGCTCCGCGAGCAGTTATTTCATGAAGTGCCGTCGGTGATCCTGACCAGTGCCACGTTGGCGGTGGGCCGGCAGGATTCCTTCGATTTTTTCCGAGATCGCATCGGTCTGGTCCAGGCCGACACGCTCCGACTCGATAGCCCCTTCAATTATGAGGAGCAGGCGGAGCTGGTCACCATGCGGGGAATGCCCGATCCCAGCACGCAACGCGAGGAGTACGAACGTGCCTGCGTGGAGGTCATCCAGGGGCAGGTCCGCGAAACCGACGGCCATGCCTTTGTGCTGTTTACCAGCTATGACATGATGCGGCGCGTGGGGGCACGTTTGTCGGGTTGGTTGCGAGCGCATAATCTCAACTTGCTCAACCAGGCCGATGGCACGCCGCGGAGCCGGATGGTGGAGCTGTTCCAACAGGATCCGCGGGCCGTGTTGTTGGGCACGGACAGCTTCTGGCAAGGCGTGGATGTGCCGGGCGATGCCCTGCAGCTGGTGATCATTACCAAGTTGCCCTTCAGCGTACCCGACCGACCCTTGCTGGAAGCGCGGCTGGAAGCCCTTCGCCAAGCGGGGGGGCAGCCGTTTCGCGATTATCAGCTTCCCGAAGCAGTGATCAAACTCAAGCAAGGTTTTGGGCGGCTGATTCGTGGCGCCAGCGATACGGGACGGGTGGTGATTTTGGATCCGCGCATTACCAGCAAATCTTATGGACGCACTTTTTTGGACTCGTTGCCCAACTGCAAGCAAGCGGTAATCGACTACCCGCTGGAAATGTCCTAAAGCGAGCGGCAGGTAAGTTTTTACCTGCCGCATGATCGAAAATCCCGGCGAAGCGACTCCATTGGGCTGTCGATGGGTAAGTTCTCATCTGCCCAACGCC
>CAMYJY010000134.1 GCA_947258835.1 uncultured Pirellulales bacterium | reverse complement strand
GGACCCCACCCGCTTCGGGCCCTACCCACCACACCTAGCACGCAACAATGTCCTCCAAGCCCCCGCCGGCGACTTGTCCCAGCTGGACTGCCGGCAGGTGCTGGAACAGGTGGGCCAGATTCTGGCATCATAATATAGCAAACCACGAGATCCGCTCCGGCGGCCGGATGCAGGAACGGGATCGTAAATCTCCCCATGACCTGCTAGCTGCCAAAAACACTTTGTTTCATCACGAAGGGCCCAGCGCGGCCTAGCCGCAACCAAATAGATACAAGATATATACGGAAATAATTTGAACCACGACGAAACAACGGCAACAACGAATCAATAAACGAAAAATTAAGTCCCTGTTCGTCGTTGCGTTGTTTCGTTGTGGTTCCTTGGCGTGCGCACCCAACAGAAGCAGGCAAGTACCATCCGAGCGGTAGCTCGCTGTTTGGCCGGCGGCCCCCCGTTCAAGCCGGGGGCAGGCCCTGCCGGCTTTGCCCTCGTGGGCGAGGGAAAATCGCCCTATAGTGATGGCATGCGTTCCTTACCCCACTACTGCTTGATGTGGACCCTGGCGTTGTGCGGCACCGCGCACATTCCTGGCGCTGTGCTGGCGGCCGAGTTTGATGGCCAGCGGGCCTACCGGCATTTGCGTGAGCTGTGCGCACTGGGCAGTCGCATGAGTGGTAGCCCGGGGATGCTCCAGCAGCAGCAATATTTAGAAAAACACTTTACCGAGCTGGGGGCCCAAGTCAGCTACCAACGGTTTGAGGTGCCCCACCCGCTCCATGGCCGCCCCGTTTCCCTGGCCAATTTGATTGTGGAGTGGCATCCCGCATCGCAGCAGCGGCTGCTACTCTGCGCCCATTACGACACCCGCCCGCTACCTGACCGAGATCCCCATCCGCGGCGCCGCCGCGAAGGGGTATTTTTGGGGGCCAATGATGGTGCCAGCGGCGTGGCCCTGTTGCTGGAACTGGGGCGGCAGGCAGCTCAATTGCCCCAGCACCACGGGCTGGACTTTGTGTTTTTTGATGCGGAAGAGCTGGTCTACCAAGAGCCGCGGGATCGTTATTTTCTCGGTAGTACATGGTTTGCCGAACAATATCGAGATCAGCCGCCCAACCATCAGTACGTGGGCGGCGTGCTGCTGGACATGGTGGCAGACGCCAAACTGAGCCTGTATCAGGAACAGCACAGCATGACCTGGCCCCAAACCCGAAAAATCACCCAAGAGATCTGGGCCACGGCCGAGCGTTTGGGTGTGCCAGAATTTATCCCGCGCGCCAAGTACATGGTCCAAGACGATCATCTGCCGCTCAACAAAATTGCCCAGATCCCCGTCTGTGATGTCATCGACTTCGAGTATCCCGATCGCTCCAATCGCTACTGGCACACAACGTCGGACGCCCCGGGTCGTTGCTCGGCGGCCTCGCTGGAAAAGGTGGGACGGGTAATCCAAGCTTGGTTGGAGACTAAATAGAAAGCAACTCAAACTGAAAATAGGGCCCCCATGAAGCCGGTAAAGCCAGAGAAAACAACCACCGCGGCGGCTCACAACGAAACCTGGTTGAGACGCGGATGGAGCGGGCTTTTCCGGCCCAAACCGGCTAGCACTGGGTATACCTGTTTTCACTTTAAGAAAGTAAAGTAAAATGGTACTGCCGGACCCTCTACGACTGGCAATTGCCCTCCTGCCGTTAGCATCTTACGGACTGCTGATCGGACTGCTGAACGCGCGGCGTCAGCCCTTTTTGACCAGCGGCGGGGCCGACATGGCCGCCTTGGGGGCGGCCATGTCGGGACTCGTGCTGGTGGGGCCCATTGAGCTGTTTCGTCCTGAGGCCGCCTCGGCCGAGTATGGCAGCTATGTCTGGCTGTTTTTACTGGTCTTGTATTGGCTGGGCGTGTGGCTAACAGTGCTCCTAGCGCGACCGCGACTGGTAATTTATAATATTACGGCCGAGCAGCTGCGCCCGGTATTGGCTGCCGCGGCCCGAGAAATCGAACCGCAGGCACGGTGGGCCGGCGATGGCCTAGCCCTCCCCACCCTCGGCATCCAATTGCACCTAGAAAGCTTTGATTTCATGCGAAATGTCGCCATCGTCTCCAGCGGTGGCCGACAAAATCTGGAAGGCTGGCGACGTTTGGGCTACGAGCTGTATGCCCGCCTGGGCCAGTTGCAGGTCCGTTCCAACCCGCGTTCCCCGGGTATTTTGCTGCTGTCCCTCCTGCTGTGGGTAGTTTGCCTGGCCCAACTGGTAACCTCCCCGCAGCTGGTAGTGCAGGCCCTGCGGGAGATATTTACGTACTGAGGCCGAGAAACCGAACCCCGTTTGGTCCCAGGATGCAGGCAGGCACCGCAAGCGGGAGACTCCTGGGGTCTGGCTCATTTTTTCGGCGCAGTGAGCTTTCTGACGGGCACCCGTCCTACCGCCGAAAAAATGTGCCTGACCCCTGCGACGTTCACAACACCAACATCGCCCCTAAAAACGTGTGTCTGCCTCCCTGGACCATCCAGATCCCCTTGCGTGGCCGGGTAGCGGTCCTATAATTCTAGAATCTTCTTGTTTTTCCTCCCTAGCTGCGAGGCGGGCCCGCAAGCCGGTTTCGGACCGTGGCACCGCCGGGAGGGAATAGCTACGAGAATTTATTGCGGGTGTAGCTCAGTTGGTAGAGCACAACGTTGCCAACGTTGTTGTCGTCGGTTCGAATCCGATCACCCGCTCTTTTTTTTTCCCCATTAAGCTAGGTTGTGCAATCCATGGCAGCTGAAGAACTTGAAGCAACGGAAACCGAAACGGGCGGCGGCGAGGAAACTTCCGACAAGCTCAATCTGGACGTGCAAATCACCAGTCCCAGTGCCTGTGAGCGGCACGTGACCGTCTCGGTTTCTCGGGAAGACATCGACCGCTATTTGGACGATGCCTTCAGTACCATGATGCCCGAGGCCAATGTGCCGGGTTTCCGTGCTGGCCGCGCGCCGCGCAAAATGGTGGAGAATCGCTACCGGAAAGAGGTCAGCGAACAAATCAAGGGTTCGCTGTTGATGGACAGTTTGAGCCAGATCAGTGAAGAGCAAGATTTTACCGCAATTAGCGAGCCCGATCTGAACCTGGATGCCGTCGAAGTCCCCGCCGACGGGCCGATGGTGTTCGAGTTTAATATTGAAGTGCGTCCCGAGTTTGAGATGCCCCAGTGGCAGGGACTCACGCTGAAGCGGCCGGTGCGTGAATTTGACGACCAGGACGTCGATCAGCATCTAGAAAAAATATTGACCCGCTTCGCCCAGCTGGTCCCGCATGAGAATCCGGCCCAAACTGGCGATTACATCACCGTCCACATCACCACCAGCCTCGACGGCGAGCAGCTGGTGCATGACGAGGAACGGGTGACCCGCATTCGGCCGACACTCAGTTTCCGGGACGGCAAACTGGCCGATTTTGATACGTTGATGGCGGGAGCCAAGGCCGGGGACAAGCGGTCCGGCCAGATCACCCTCACCCAAGACGCGCCCAACGAGTCCTTGCGAGGAAAAACGGTTGATATTGAATTCGAGGTGCTGGAGGCCAAGCAGCTCAAGACACCTGAGCTGACCGAGGATTTCCTCCGGGATATGGGCGACTTTGAAAGCGAGGAGCAACTTCGGGAAGCCATTCTGGCCAATCTGCAACGACAATTGGAGTATGAACAACAGCAAGGCATCCGTAGTCAAATTACCAAATCGCTGACTCAAGCAGCCAACTGGGAACTCCCTCCGGGCCTTCTCAAGCGTCAGAGCGAGCGGGAATTAGAACGCTCGGTCATGGAGTTGCGGCGGGCCGGGTTTAGCGAAGTGGAAATTCGTGCCCGCGAAAATCAATTGCTACAAAACAGTGCTGCCGCCACGGCCCAGAGCCTGAAAGAGCATTTCATTTTAGAACGCATTGCTGAAGCAGCGGAGATTGAAGTCGGTGAAGGAGATTTCGAAAAAGAAATTTTCCTGATCGCCATGCAGAGTGGCGAGTCCCCTCGTCGCGTACGGGCTCAAATCGAAAAGAAGGGCCTGATGGACGTCTTGCAAAATCAGATTTTGGAACGCAAGGCCATCGAGCAAGTGGAGGCTGCGGCCACATTCCAAGACGAGCCCTACGAACCAGAACCACTGGACGAAGAGGCCATTCACTTGGCTGCCGGCGGGGGGGATCAAGGGGCAGCCATCCCCGCAGCGAGCAGCGGCGCAGCGACGGAGGATGGCAGCTCAGACAAGCCCGAGACTGCCGCCAGCGAAGCCTAGTTCGGCCGCACACCGTTTTCATCGAGAGCGGTAGGTACACAGGATACAGCAATAACATCAGACAAAGGATTGGCGACCATGAGCAGCGCGGCGAGGAACAACTCGGGACAGGGCTGGGGCCAGGATGCTGCCGGCTTCGACCCCCAATTGGCATCTGCCATGCGCGATTACCAGCGTCAGCGTCAAATGACGCTCGGCGATTTATTGCTGGAAAATCGCGTCATTTTTCTGCAGGGAGAAATCTACGACGGCAATGCCAACGAGCTGGTGATGAAGTTGCTGTACTTGCAGAGCGAAAATCGCCGGAAGGATATCCACTTCTACATCAACTCGCCAGGCGGAAGTGTCACTTCCACCTTGGCCATTTACGATACGATGCAGATGATCACGCCGCCGGTGGCCACCTACTGCGTGGGCCTGGCGGCCAGTGGTGGGGCCGTACTGTTGGCGGGAGGCGCGGAGGGCAAACGATTTGCTCTCAAACACTCCAAGGTCATGATTCACCAGCCTCATGGGGGCGTCGGTGGTCAGGTATCAGACATCGAAATTCAGGCCAACGAAATCATCCGCACGCGTCAGGCACTGAATGAGATCCTGGCCAGTCATACGGGCAAGGCCGTCGAGGAAATTGGCCAGGCCAGCGATCGTGACTACTACATGACCGCCGCCGAGGCCAAGGAATATGGCATCGTCGATGACATTTTGATCAAGCCACCAGGTAGCGAAGCGGAAGAGGACGAGGATTAGTCGACAAGCCGGCCCATCTTGGCTGGGCGTCGATGGGGATGGGCAGGCAATAAATTCTCGGTTTGATTTTTCGCACGCGGGCCCCCTTTCCTATTTACCAAGACCAATTTTCTTACATAACGGATTGATCCAGCCATGACGCTGATACCCTACGTCATTGAAAAGTCGGGCCGCGAAGAGCGGGCCATGGACATTTACAGTCGCTTGCTGAAGGACCGCATCGTCTTGATGGGTTCGGGGGTGAACGACGATGTGGCGAACAATATCGTGGCCCAGCTGCTCTTCTTGCAGTCGGAAGATCCCCAGGCGGACGTGCATTTCTACATCAATTCCCCGGGCGGCAGTGTGACGGCCGGCATGGCCATTTACGACACGATGCAGTTTATCACCTGCGACGTGGCCACCTATTGCCTGGGACAGGCTGCTTCCATGGGGGCCTTGCTGTTGGCCGCGGGAGCTGCCGGCAAACGGCACGCGCTGCCCAACGCCAGGATCATGATCCATCAGCCCTCCGCCGGCATGGAAGGTACCGCCGAGGACATCATGATTCATGCTAGCGAGTACAAGCGCACCAAAGACAAGCTGAATCGCATTCTGCTGGAACATACGGGCCAGTCGCTGGAACAAATCGAGGCGGACACCGATCGGGACAAGTTCATGTCGGCCGCCGAGGCCACGGAATATCGGCTGATCGACAAGGTCATCGAGAAGATGGAAGTTTAGCTGCACGTCCCACAACTGTCTGGTGCTGCACTCTTTTCCGGCCGCTGGACACCTCCGGTGTGGTTCTGGCGTCGGCTCTCAGCTGCCTCTGCTAGCAGCAAGATCGCGATTGACGGCCAGCCGCCGTTTTTCTATTTCTGCCCCTCAATCCGAGGGTCGTTCCCGTGCCAGCGCGGGCTAGTTCTCCGAATCATCTCTTTTCTGGAATTGCGGAAGTAATTCTTCGCGGCGCGATGTTAAAACAGGTTACCAACAGTGACGATTGTCTCCCCCGCGCAAACCGAGGGGAGCCACGCAGTGCGACCCGGCGACGCCACCGTGCATTTTCAAAATTTGCTGCAATACCTGCTCTGCAATTATTGCTGATGCTGCTGGCGTGCTGTGGTTGTCGTTCGACACGAGACAATCAGATCGATATTCTGGAGCGGGAGCTGCGCTCCCAAGAAGATTATATCTACGAGTTGGAAGACTATGTGGTGCAGTACTCGGACAAATTGCGCAAACTGCGGGCGTATCGCTGCGCGGACCCGCCGGCAACGGTGATTACGACCCAGCCACAGCCGGACAGCGCCAAAACCAACCGTCCCCCCTCACCGACTCGCTCCACCACACCGCACGACCGGCGCCAACCCACCAGGGCTGATGATGCTCCAGACGAACCAGAGCTGGAACAGCCCGGAGACATGATCCCGGAAGAAATGGACATTCCCGAGCTAGACATTAGAGAGCCTTTAGGACGGCGCGGTGAGGTCGATCCGTTTCACCAGCTCAGCCAAGCTTCTTACGTCCGCAAAACAGCGATTCCAGCCAAAGCTGGCAAGCCGGCGGAGGTGTTGCTGATTCCAGACCCAGCCCAGTTTGGCCAATCTGGGCCATCCCGGCTGCCTGAGGACGCGCCGGTCACAACAGCCAGCACGCAAGCGGCGGCCCCCACGTACTCCTCCGCTGGTCCTGCGGAGGAGGAAGGCGCCTCCGACATGACGACAGCCAGCGTCGATCAGCAACCCAGCGCTAGCGAGCGCACGCCGGAGCGTCTGGTGATCACGCATCTGTTACGCAATCCAGGCGCTGTGACAGAAAGCCTCCTGACCGTGGTGGAGGCCCGTGACGCGCATGACGAACCGGTGGATCTGGAGGGAAAAGTTTCCTTGATGGTGATGACCGCCGATCCCCAGTCACCCCAGCGATTACGTCGCTGGAACTTTACTGACGAGGAAACGGCCGCTGCCTGGCAATCCTCGGAGATGGGCGACGGACTCCACTTGGAATTGCCTCTGGAAGAGCTGCAACTGCCACAGCAGGACTTGGAGCTCTGGGCCCGCATGGTCGCTCCCGACGGCCAGAAGCTACTCACGCAAATCCCCTTTGCGGTGCAGGACCTGTTGGCACTGGGGGAAAACACGGCGGCACCGGACGCACCGGCAGCGCTGGCCGACGGCGGCAAGGCCGCCCACCCCAGCGAGCTACCGCTCGGAAAAAATGCGTCCGCTCCCGATGGTCGCTTCCATTCACGCCAGCAGCAAGAATCGATGCCCTTGGCAGAACAGAGCCTGGCCGCGGCGACAGAGCTTCCCAGGAATCGCTCCGACGCGGCCAAATTGGACGCGCCCCAACTGGCCGAGGCCAACGAGCCACGATCGGTCCCGGCACGCGGCCCACAAAAACCGCGCTGGCGGGCCTCCCGACAGCAGGCTACCGACTTCGCAGCCAGCCACCCCACAGGCTGGTCAGCCCAGCCCGCCGGCGGTCGCTATCCGCAACCCCGTCAGGCCGTACAAACCGCCAGCCTCACAGAGCCCAGCCCTCCCGCACCACCCACCGAAAAACGACCTGCCCGCGCAGCTTCGCAAACCTGGAGGCCGTATCGGTGAGGGTTGCGAGTTGGAATGAGTTGCGAGTTGGAATGAGTTGCGAGTTGGAATGAG